>NZ_JBHIPJ010000060.1:0-4649 GCF_042195945.1 Bartonella sp. AP30XZML
GAGTTAAGAAATGACCATCGATATATTCACAATCATCAATAAATTCATATTTTTTTGCAGGCTCTTGTTGATTAACAGACGTGGTTTCATTTGAAATATTAGAGATAACGGGGGTGTTTTTTACTATAGTTTTCATAGTTTTTTCCTAACGAAATTAAAATTTTTCATTAACAGCCCATAAGGGCGCCGGGTGCTGAAAAACACGGTCGTTAGTCCGCTGTTATGCTTTCCTCATAAAGAGTATTGTATAGCATAACCACACCCGACATAATCGTTATATGCTAATGGTAGCATAAAAGAAAGTCAGTATTTTAAAGAATGGGAAGGGTTGTTTCGTAACCAATCCGCTAACGATTTAATTGTTTTTCAATCACTTGATTATTTATATAACAAAATACGTATTTATTGTCAAATAATATTTTATCTTTTTTGATATTTTTTTTATTTTTTAAATACGTTATGTATTGATAATATCTTATGCCTATTAATTGCTTCTTTTATATTTATATGCTTTTAAAGCTATATTATGGGCTTTATGAAACGATTGCGTTATTTTCTGAATCTATACATTGATAATATTTAGAAACGCTCTCATAGTGCGTATTTTTAACTTTATAACCTATCAGTTTTTTTCACTAAATGAATTTTAATTTTTTTGTGAATTTTTTTTATAACACATTTGCAACTTAACAGCTTTTCATAGAGATGGTCTTTATAACCAACCCTTTCATTTGCATTATGATTATAAAACCTTGCTGTTTTTATGCATTCTCTATAGCTGTTATATGCTTTATAGCCACCGCATCATTTTTCATTTTCATAAGAGAAACGATAAATAGGATAATTACGATTTATAGACTGTTATGAAAACATCTCAATAGAAACTGATCATTATAGAGATGAGCAAAATCCCTTTTAATACACTTTTGTCATTTTTGTCAGTTCTTTTTAGAACCTATATCATTTTTTTTAAATGAGAGAAAATTAAAATCATTATATTTCAATAAGTTAAGTTTTATGATTTTTTCAAAATACAACTTATTAAAACAGCCATAACAAATAAATACAACTGTAAATATATATTTGTCAGTTTATGTCAGTACATTGAATCGACAAAAGTGATCATTTAGTGAATGATTAAAACATGTCTTATGAGAGTATGTGATCTTTTAAAGCCTTTCAAAAGAAAGGGATTATAATCATAATAAATGCTATCAAGACCATTATGGTTATGAGTTTTGGAGGTGCTTTTTACGCCCCTTTTATATATTTTTTTCAATAAAAAATAAAAGTTATTATATTTCAATATGTTAACTTTTATCAAGTTTCCAAAAAAAACAACCTATATCAAAATACAACCTATAAATACAACTAATGCTCTATGTTTTGTAAGGGTTTTGGGGGGGTAGAAACATTCAAAACCTATAAGTAATATAAGAAAATGAATATACATAACCCTCTTTAAATAAAGCTTCTGATAACAATAAAGCTATCATTTTAGATTACGGTTTAATCTTTTAAAGGCAATGTAAATAAGAGTATCTAAAAGTGCAAGTTTCTTCTTTTTAAATAACGTATGATAAATTATCCTTTTAAAGATTGTATGTCAGCAATTTATAAAAGGGATATAAGAACCTATAGGTATAAAACCTTATACCCCTTATGAGTTTATCATACCCATTATGTGAGCATGCTTTTAAGTTATTCAGTTTCTCTTATTTCCAATTTTGGTAGGTTCTTAACAATTTTCATTGTCTCTAAACTTATGGTAATAACCCTCTGAAATAACTCTAGAGGGTAGGCAGGGTTGCCAATGGTTTCAACAGCATAACGATTGGCATCATTAACAATGCCACTCTTTTTATCAGTCTTAACACATTGACGCCCCATAACCCATTCAAGAGTGGATTTACCATTAACGATATACTCACAAGCGTCAAGAGGGATATCTGTTATTGTGATATTGTTATTATAAATAACAGTGGTTTTATCTTTCTCTTTACCTGCTTTTGCGAATTTCATTTCAGTCACGTAATAGAATTTTTCTGGATTAGAGATTTCTGTAACTTTTGGATTACCTTTTTTAAAGGTTACGGGATAAGGTTTTACAGTTTCATAATTCACGTGCAAATGATCCAGTTCACGCCCTGTTACAACAGAGCTCCGTTTTCGTATAAGGGGTTTAAGTCTCTTCAAAAGAATTAAAACGAAGCTTATTAAATCCATTTTGAACGAATTGAGAAAAAATGCAGAAAAATGCTAAAAAAGCCGATAATTTTTTCAAAAGAGTTTTTAAATGCTGTTTATCCGCAGCCCATGAGAGAGATCAGATCAGCAAAATAGTGAAATTTGCTGTTTATTTTATGGAAAAAGACAAATGAAGCATGTGCTTTTAAAATATCATAATGATTATTTTGATAGGTTTTATGAGTCACTAAAATAATCTAGTTTGTTAGTTCAATTTACAGACACAAACTGACAAATATATATTATGGATTGTATTTAAGGTTGTATTGTCGATATAGGTTGTATCGTTAAAATACTAACATATTGAAATATAATGTTTTTAATTTTCTCTCATTTAAAAAAAATAATATAGGAGCTAGAATGAACTGACAAGACTGACAAAACTCTTCTGATAAGGTCACTCAGATCATTTGCTTTTGGAAAAAAGTTCCTTGATGAGAATGCCATAAAAAGAGTTTTGCGTGGTTGTCTTAAAGACTTCAAAAGAGATTTCTTTATTGTTTTATGCTGTTGTTTTTAACCAAAGGATTCCATTCATACCGTCTATCAGGACGCCGACCTAATTCATTCCCCTCTATAGGAAATTCACGAATATAGTTACAACGACATAAAAGCTCTAAAGCTTGCTTAACGGCTCCATTGTCTTTTAAAGATCTCCAACACCGTCTATAGATATCTCTTGCCGTAAAAACATTGGGTAAAAGATCACAGCGCTCTACAATTAATTTTGCACGCTCTGCTGTTAATGTATCATTCGCCGCATAAAGACGTTTTGCATGACTTATCAGATATTCTTCCCAATATAAGGCTCTCTCAAGGGCATCTCTATTGATTTCAAAACGCCCCCCTTCACTCAATTCAAAAATCAATGCAAGGGTTGGTATGGTTTTATTCATTTTCAAAAGATGCGCTTGTAAACTTGATGAGAAATGACCTCCTTTGATTGTTCTTTGAAAATTTTCCCACCATACACGAAACATTTCTTAAGCTTCAGCAGAAAAGCGTATGGTAATAGGGTGTTTTGGTGATCCTAATGGTTTATCATAAAGAGAACGAAAAATTCCTTGATAACTTTCCCATGCCTTTTGATTGGGAGGTCTATCAACCCATAACCGCTCTTTTCGTTCATCGGGCCACACCAGCATTTGAAATCGTTGCAATAAGCCGTCATTATTTGTTCCATGGTGCATTGCTTGAATAATGGGAATAATCCGTGAAGGTTGAATGCCCCCAATAATGGAAATGGTTGCATTGGGAATAAAAATGGTTCCACGTCCTATACGGTCATAGGTGTATGATTTTTTGCCATTAAAAGCTGTTAGATAAAAAGAACGGTCTGATTGATATTCCTTCCGTTCCAAATCGGATAAAAAACCAGATAATTCATCACGAACCAACAAGAGACCACGGGGGTTTTCTTTTAACAATTCCCCAAGCTTTTCGACGGTCACATCGTTGACAATAAGACGTCGTTTATTAAGCGTGTCATCTTCCTCACTTTCTTTATGTTCAAGAGATTGAGAAAGAAGAGCAAGGGCTTGTTCCTCGTCTTGATCTTTGAGTGCTTTGTAGGCTTGTTTTTTCTTTTCTCTTTTGTCTAATTCAATAAGAATATCTTTTGTTTCTTGCTGTTTTTTCTTCTTTAACCATTCTTGATGCCATTCCTCTTGAAAAACATCAAGAGGTGCTAAAGCAGCTTCCATGGTATCTGTTTTCATAGTTGAAGGTTCCCCCACAATGGCACCCCAGAGATTAGGAACAATTTTCCAATTGGCATGTTGTTTTGGAGAAACCCGCACGCCATTTCCAATGACAGCAGACAATCCACATAAAGCAGAAACAGCAACAAAATCGATAGAAGATTGTTGAATATCAGCAACGTCATAAACATAGTTTATTAATGGTGTTGGAAGCAGGAATATTTTAAAAGGCTCGACGGGTAAGAGAGCCGTAGCAATCGGTTGTAATTGCCCCCAACCATTTTGTTGCAAGGCTTGTTCATAAGAAATGGCTTTTAAACAAGTATTTTCGTTTAAAGAGACATTATCGTTATCATTGACGGGAGTATTTTCATTATTGTTTTGTAAATTACTATCTTTCATAGTTTCCCTCTTTTAAGAAAGTAATACGTTATTAAAATCGGTTCCTTTTGGAGCTTGCATCATAAAGACCTCAAAGCCATGGCTATAGGCACGTGCAGCTAGGGTAAAACCTGCTTTACGACCCGCATCATCGCCGTCCATTGCAATTGTCAGACGTCCTTTTGTAGGGGGTAAATTCACACGCATCATGCCACTGGTTGAAAGAGAAGCCCATAAATTAACGGGCTCTGATAACAACCCAGACAAAAGAGCCAGACCGGTTTCAATGCCTTCACAAATGACCAGATGTTTTGGATTGGC
>NZ_JBHIPJ010000061.1:0-7764 GCF_042195945.1 Bartonella sp. AP30XZML
GCGCTTATGGCAATGCGAAATTAACCAAGAAAAGCAAAGTAAGGGAAGTTCCTATAAATTATGAGGTTTATGAAAGCGATAACCTTGTCAAGATTGTTGATGAAACAGAATAAAAAGAGACATGGGGGTGCCTTCTTGATGGCTATAAACGTATCATAAGATAATTGCTTAATATACATATCATAAAAGAGAGCATTCATAAAAGAAAGCCGTGTCAAGTGATATGACGCGGCTTTCAATGGAGGTATGTGCAAATATTTCATATAAACGAAATCAATAATGAATGCATATATACAAAAGGTATCATATTGCAAACGCTCTTTTGAGATATGAAAACTTATCAAAAGGAATGTAAATAATGCGTATGATTTTTACTCACTCATTTGAATGAGAGAGCCTATAAACGCTTTTATGGCTATCAAACGTATCAATCATAACTCCTCCTTTGTGAGGTAGTCATTTGAAATAAAGCCCATGATCAAAATGCTTCTTTTAAAACGTTTCAATATACTGACTTTAAAATTGAGTTAAGTGAATTCAAATAACACATTGTCTAAAATCAAACCTATCAAACAAATCAAAACGCTTGATAGATTTAACAAAACCCGTTTTTTACAGTTGCAAACGTTGGTTTTTAAAACAAACTCTCATAAGACAATAAACAACCGCTTTTATCAAACGCAAGGCTTTAAAAACTGTTATAAACATCCGTTTCAAACGTTCACTTAGAGAGGCTCTCATAAGCGTATTTTTACTTTTCATTAAATGTAACTTTTTACAAATAAGCTGGCTCAATTTTGAGTTGGCAAAAACAACCAGCTCAAATTCGAGCTCGTTATCTTTAGAATAGAGCATTCTTTAAACAATGGCGTTTTATCTAAAAATTTAGAAAAATTCCATGCCTTGTGATGTTATAACGATTTTGAAGTTTGTTTGCTTATCTTGTCTAAAGAGATGCCCTCAAATTTGAGGAGACCTCATTTGGTTTCGTATTTTTAAACTATAACTTTTAAAATGTTTTTTAGTATCATGTTTAAGGTAAAATAGTCTTTTACTGCTATGGTATTAGCCGCCTCCATTTTTTTATGGAAGCGAACAGTTCCGTTCTTCAAAACTAGCTATGCACTATATTCATTAAAAGGCTTTTGATTTCATAAGATATAACGTTTTGAATTTCATACTGTTGTGATGATAGGGTCTGTATAATGCCTGCCTATCGTTTTCTAAATTTTTAGTAAGCGTTTTAAAAGCGATCTTATCCTTAATCCTTTTATGCAATCTTTATAAATTAAACCTATAAGCTTATGAATGCTTCAAACAGTTAATTTCTTTAATGCCATTTTAGAGGTTTTTCCCAATTTTGGGAAAAATTATATGATCTCTATTTTCTATAAATGCGTATCTTTTGGTACAATTTATCTTATAACAGTTTCAAACGATTACCCCCTTATAGGTAATAAGATATTGCTATAGCATTTTTAGATTTTACGCTTCTCAATTTTGAAAACTGTAATTTTATGTTTTTATCATGTGATTAACAATCCAATCTTTAAAACAAGATGGGATCTTTAAACGTATGTTATCGATAATTCCAAACGACTAAATTTTTAAACAATGTGATTTGTGCTGTGATAAAAACGTATCATAAAATTTATAAACTGTTATGAATAATATCTGCTTTTCATTTCATTGAACGTTTACATGCGTTATAATATTAGCATCATGATTTGCTTTTTATGGTCTATTCATACATGGCAATCTTATATAAAAAATGGTCAAATGAATCATGCATAAAAAGATGGATTCTTGAGTGGATTCATATAAAATAATTGCAAGCAAACTATTGACTTTATTGTGTTTTTTGATATTATACTGAGTACTATCTCTGATAAACGCAATGGAGAGAGAATGAGTTGAATCTGATAGGCTTTATCCGGCGTGGGATAAAGATGTAATTTCCTATCAAAATAACTGTAACAAACCGGCGTTCCTTGCTGCTCTGATGATAACAAAGGCTCTAAAGAAACATGGTCCTTACACTCCAATGCAAACTTATGATGTTGATCAGAACTCAGATAAACGTTTTTGATTTTAACAGCACTTTCGATATGGCTGGTAGTGCTTGCATCATAAACACCTTGTCCCGCCCGTGTCTCAAACACCACATCACGGCTTTCGTTAAAGTAAAAGGTCTCCCGTTCACAAAAACGAATGGCTGCAAAAATGCTTTCTTGGATTTGATGAACATACTCATCGGCTATGTCATCAATCTCATCTTGAATGACCGACACTAAGTGCGAAAGTGTCCTCTTATGACGATAAACATCTCGCTTTACTGGTATCGGTCCTCCGGTCTTAACCCGAATATAATGACGTGTCATCAAAATACCTTTCAGTAAAAATTATTACTATTGATATTATATATATTGTGTAGTATAGTGCACTGATGGTGTTCATTCATAAAACGATAGAATTTGATACTTGGCTTAAGAAACTTAAAGATAAAAGCGTTAAGGCTATTATTCTTCAACGTATTGTCCGCTTAAAACAGGGTCTTTTCGGTGATGTTAAATTCTTTAACGGTATAGGTGAATTACGTATCCACTATGGTGCTGGTTACCGAATTTATTTTACAAAAAAAGGCTCTGATTTTATCCTTTTGTTATGTGGTGGAGATAAATCAACGCAGAAAAAAGATATTGAACAAGCATTAAAGTTAAAAGAGGAGTACAGTGATGAAAACAACCCCATTTAAACCAGAAGAATATCTTGAAGACATTGAGGTACAACAAGCATTTCTTAATGAAGCCTTCAAAACTGGTGATGCCTCTCATATAGCGGATGCCCTTGGTATTGTTGCACGTGCTCAAAATATGAGAGCCTTAGCAAAAGAAACCAATCGCGAACGCAGTGGATTATATCGCTCCTTAAGCAAAACAGGTGACCCTAAACTTTCTACCTTAGTCGCTGTCTTATCTGCCCTTAATTTACAACTCTCGGTACAATCTGCTAATTCATAAACTGAGGGGAAGCTAATAGATCTCTCCCCTCAATTTTAGTGATTGGTTACGAATTCAACGACTATACTTGCTTGACCAGCTTGTACTGTTTTATCCGCTTTAGCATAGAGAGTGACCTCTTCATCATAAGGGACAAATTCCTTCTGATTGGTGGGCTTAACCTCTTTTACTGCCTGTTGTTTGATTTCCGCTTCACCAAACTCAGTCCCTCCAGCAGTGCTGCCTATTTTGACCTTTGTGTCCGAAAATGCTGTCTTAACAAACACTTTAATCGAAGTAATCAAAGCACCACGAGGTAGCGTGCCTATTCTCATAGCGTTTTCTTTATCTTCATAGCTAAAATTAAGCCGCAAAAAGCTTACCTGCTGGGTATGAAGATTTCTCCCTTGCAAGGGCTGTGGTAAATAATCTGCCATGTCTTATCCCCTCAATGATTTGTCACGAATTGCACAACCACAATACATTCACCAGCATCAGTGGTTTTGTCTCGTGTTGCATAAAGGGTCATCTCCTTATCAACTGCAACAAAAGACTTTTGATCTGTTGGCGTAAAATCTTGCGTGCCTTGGGCTTTGATGTCTTTTTCCCCAAACTCATTGCCCCCATAGCTGCTGCCAATCTTCAATTTCGCTTCTGAAAATGCCGTCTTAACGAACGCTTTTATTGAAGTGATCAAAGCGCCACGGGGTAATATCCCTATTTTCGTTGTGAGATGCTTATCTTTATGCGAGATATTTAACCGCAAAAAACTTACCTGTTGGGTATGTAGATTTCTGCCCTGTAATGGAGGGGGTAATTGATCTGCCATGTCTTGTTTCCTCCCTATGATTAATTATCAGGTTCACCACTGTAGGTGGGGATAACAATCGTTCCAAAATCTTGCGCTGTTTGTGCGCTATTTGGAAATTTGAAACGGGTTTTCTTCATGCCAATCAGTGTTTTCGCAGACAGACCATAGTAACGTTGATAGTCGAAATGCTCTTCCACCAATTGATAGCGATTGACATTGCGATTGTTCCCAAAAGCCATAACGATACTTTGTGCACCAAGCAAAACAGCGCGACGAACACTTTTTTTCGCTGTACTATCTGTCGATTTTACACCATGAGTAACATGTTCCGATTCACGCAAAATCACACCATTATACATGCCAAGAGAACCATCAAAAATCGGGTTCTTCGCGCGCGAACCCGTATAAGCAGCTTTCTGAATATCAAGCCACTGTCCAGTCTCTGTATTGGTGCGCAATTGCATCACTTGTGTTGGGTGCAAATAGAGTACATAAACACTCTCCCCATTCACACGCACTGGTCGAATTTTGGGATTAGCAAGTTTTGCCATTTTTACAGCTTCATCAATCAGCTTCAAACTAAAGCTATGTTTGGGTGCTTCACTGAGATCTTCATCTTTGGTTTTGGCTTCTGGTCGTATAATGCGCTTACTACTTGGTGCCAGAGGTTCATTAAATCCATAATGCACATTCTCGATATCTATCATCCGATCTTCAAAAGAGAGCGTCCTTGCTGTATATCCGCAAGCTTGAATGAAAAACATCATGCTTAAGCGGTCTGCATACCAATCAACCAAACCATTTTTGGCTTCATCACGTAAATCAAACGTTGTACGTTGTTGCGCTATACTACCTTCATTTTCTACACGAACTGCATGCGAAAGCTCGTCAATATAGAGTCTGTCATAAAGGAATTGTAATGCCTCTTCATTCCCTTCAAGCGTCTGTCCCGAGGTGACACCACGTCCCAAAAGCTGTGTCCGTAAGCTAAATGTAACACAATCCCCTCTGCCTTTCTGTGTTTCGGTTTTAAGTTGAATAATGCTGTTTGAACCCTTGCCTATAAGGGGGGCAATAGGTATCGCCTTTGAAACTTCTGTATTTAATAATTTTGACCACGTGCTTATCGCATGAGGATCATCTGCTCTAACTGTTGTTAATGCCATTGATTTTACCTTTCTTTGCTGTAAAAAAAAACCGGCTTAAAAGCCGGATCATAGCCCTGTATAAAACAGACTAATTTCTATAAAATGCACTCTTAATACCCGTTACCTGCACCGTGTAATTGCCGAAAAATCGCTTTATTTTTCGGATTTGATATCCAAACGTCAAATTCTTCTTCTGACATCCTATCAATGCTTGCTAAAGTCATTGGTCCAGTACTCCCCCCTCCTCCAGATGCTGTCAAAGTCCGCGCAGAATTCTGACGGCTTTGAAGTTCTGCAACTTGATTATTCGCTTGCACTGCTTGGTTTTGATAGCCAAGATTTTGCGCTATTCTATAAATCTCTTCTGCCGGATTGAGATCTCTTTGTGCACAAGTCGCTACAATCGTACGCAATTCATTCCTTATGATCTCAGAAATTGTGTTTGGATCTGCATACTCAGGATAAAGTGACGACCAAGAACTCAATTCCTTCGCACGCTTCTCATAAAGAAAATTTGCCGCATCACCAAAATCACTGGATTTATTTTGAAACGACTTAACAGAATTATTAAAAAATTCACCAAGACGTATATCATGCTGCTGCTGTTCCTCAGCTTGTCTTAGCGCTTCTTTCTGTTCCCTAATATACGCATCCTGCTCTCGAATCTTTTTTCCCATCCAACTCATATAGCCAATAATGTCTTGTGTAGGGTCTGGGGGTGCATTTTCACCTTCAACCATTGGCGTCTGGGACTGGGGTTCATAAAGCTTGACAAGCGCTTCACGAGCTTGTTTGGCTTGTTGCTCCATACGCTGCTGTTCTATACTAGGAACAATCTCTGAAGGCTTTTCAACGGGCTGTGCAACCGGCTCTGGAGACGTAATGTCATCATTATCAATCGTTTCACCATCATAAGTGCCGGCATCAAAAGAGCTCTCATCATCAAAGACCGGTGCTCCAACTCTGTAATCTTCATTCATAGCTTCGTTCATTTCTGCATTCATTCTCTAACCTCTCTCAAATGCTTCTTCCTCTGTATGTTGCCGCTCTTTCACGCATGATTTGATTTTGCGCTCGTTCATTAAGAATACGCTCCCGTTCAAGCTCATGCTTCTGTTGCATCAATTCCGCTTCCAATTCTGCTCTCTTTTGACGCATGACCAATTCAATCTGCTTGCCTTGTAAATCCATCTGTTGCATCTGACTTTTAGCCGCAATATCTTGCTGCTTTTCCTGCAACTTCATTTCTTGTTCCGGATTCATTTGCTGTTGTTGGGCTTGTTGTGCCATTTGCTGCTGTTGCATCTTCTCACTTACACGATTGAGTAATGACGCAGGCAATGGTGAATAACGAAGCAAATCAAGCATGATATCCGGTGTTACGGCATTTTGAAGCAACGGTAATAATTGCGTGATAATGCCAAAGGTACGCTCTTTCTCATTCGGGCTGGTTGGAGCATCATCCACCACAATATCGTAATCAACACTCATCACCGCTTCACGTGTTAAGGGAATATATTGCGCATTCTCTTCACCAGATATCCGCACCAAACGACCATCAGACAAGTAATTCTGTATCAGATGCAAAATAATCTTACCCTGCCTTTTGCGATACAAACGCAAGCCATCAAATAGACAAGCAAGCAGGTTAAGACTAGATTGACGCCGTTGTGCTTCTAAAATCCCTGCTTGTGAGACTTCTCTCGTCCCGATAAACTCAGGCGATAAGCCCGTAACTTGATTAATCGCTTCCTTGGCTTCATTAAACAGTTGGAAAAAACCGGTTGGGAATTGCGCTACGGGTTTGGGCTGTATCTTACCACCTGCCAAAGCGCCATTTTTTAAAACCGTAATACTATCTACTCTGCTCCAACTCTTTACAGCTTCTCTCACATCTTCAAATGCGCCCCGCTCTGCCATTATCCCGCCTTTGGATTGGCTATTAAGGATATGCATTACTTGACTAAAATATTTATTCGCCCATCGTTGTGGATCTTTTGTCGGACGGACAACCCCATAAAATTGCCGTTCTATCTTGTCAAAATACCCCGTTATACACTCCCAACCCAATTGACCAGCTGGAACTAAAGGTTGATCAGGGGATTCAAGCAACTTTCTCCCTAAAAAAGCACGTTTTACGACCTTTTTATTGAAAGCTGCCCCTTGGATATCGGGCATCATGCACTGGAGCTGCTTAAATTCCTCTTCACTATAATCACGAAGTTCTCCAGTGCTTAAATCGGGCGCTTTGTAATACCTCTCGCTTTCAAACCAACGGCATTCAACAAGTGTTCAAGGCATTGATTTATAATCATAATCTAGCGTTATTCATATTGAATGAGAACCCTGAATAACGTAAGATTCTCTCATCTTAAATCTGTGTATCTTGAATCAATCAAAATCACTTGCTTGCACACCACAAGCGGGGTTGATGTGTGGGTAAAAACTATAGCAGAAAGGAGTAAAAATGGTTCTTATGAATCGTCTTAATGCAAGGGCTGTCGCAACATTGGGAGCTGGCAAATATAATGATGGTGCCGGCTTGCTTCTCCATAAGCGTAAAGATGGAGGTGCTCAATGGCTGTATCGTTATACCATTCATGGTCGGCGCCGTGAAATGGGCTTGGGTGCTTTAAGAGATGTTTCTTTAAAACAAGCCCGTGAATTGGCAACTGGGTGGCGGGCTGTTTTACGTGAAGGGCGTGACCCTATTAAAGAACGTGAAAAACAAAAGCGTGAGGCAATAAGCAATCTCCATTACTTAAAAGATATTGCACTAGATACTTTTGAAACTCGTAAAGCTGAA
>NZ_JBHIPJ010000062.1:0-2480 GCF_042195945.1 Bartonella sp. AP30XZML
TTTTCTTTCATCCTCAAAATGCGTTAGTAAAGCGCGTTCCTGTTTCGTTTTGTTGGTCACACCAAAGGTGTCATTGTCCATAAACTGCTGATATCCTGCTATCATTAAATTGCTTAGGAATGAGCCACTTTTGGGAGATTGTGTAAAATAGATCCCTTTTGAATCTTGCAATTTATATCGGAAACCTGCTTTTTTCATGCATTCATAAACTGAGGCAAATTCACTCGCATACGTATTCATATCGTCAGGAGAAGCATAAACCGGTTTCCAACCACATTTTGACAAAGATTGTTGGATCATCGCTTTATCGGCACCTGGTTTTTCCCATAATGCTAAAGTTGATGGAGGAGGTTGGTTAATACATCCAGCTGTAGTTAAGAGAGCTATGCAGCTCAATAGTTTTAAGATTTTTTTCATTTTTCCCCTCTTTCAATGGATTTATTTACAATAAAAAGGCTCTAAAGCCTGTTGATATTTTATCTCCGTTTTTCAAGACAGTTCTGAACTGAGTTGAGATGGTAGATTGAGAAAACAATCCCGCCATTCCAAGCAAAGGCAAGGATGGCAGATTGTTGATCATCACCAATAGCAAAACTTAAGGATAGCATTCATATTGTTCTGGATGCTTTTTACAAAAAGGGCTGTTTAAGCGTTTCTTGACACTGCGCTGTGGAACAACAGCGCCTGGACGACAAATGGGCAAGTTTTTCTCTTTAAAAGTATAACATGGCCCTCCCGCTCTTGCTACCTCTTCATCTTTATAGCGAAACCCTGATTGAAGCATGCAAGCATAAATTGTTGCTTTTGCATTAATGCTCTGCTTTCTGTTTTCTGGATCGACATCATAAGGCGTTGGCATGCCACATTCTAACAAGGCTTTTCCTACCTCTGTAAAATTAGTAACACCATTTTTCTCCCACGCGCTCAAATACCCTCCAGGAGTTTTATTAAACTGACATCCTGCAATACCTAATAAAGTTACAGCACCTAATAGCTTTAGAGTTTGTTTCATTTTTTACTCCATTATTTAATTCAAGGTTTTTGTTCACGATGAGATGTGCCATAGCGCCATGTACACTTATCACTCGCATCTCCAAGGCAAGTATGGGAGCTTATGGGATTCATGATCACTCTCCACCATTCTTTCCACATGTTACTACCAGTAGGTATTGTCTCGTAAGTATAGCCATTGCCGCCAATAATTCTGCTTACAAAGTCATATCTATTCCCATCAAAGCCAATAGTGGTTTGTTTGCCATCACTCACATAACCTAACAGACCGGATGCAACTAAAGCATTAAAGGCTGGTCCATAGAAATTGATATTCGTGTTGTCGGCTATACCGTGAACACCTTCTTGTTTGAAAGAATTCAGCATATTCCCCAATGTCATTGTCCCGCGACTATGTCCATAAAGTTCTAACCCTGTAAGACCATAGCTATACATCAAATCTTTTGCTTCTTGTGTTGAATTGGTCAAACCCCAAAAGTTATTTTCCATAAACTTCTGATAGCCCGCGACTAGAAGTTCTGAGATAGCAGAATCGGCTTCTGGGAACACAACAAAATAAAGCGGTTCATTTTTATTCTCCGCATGTTGCTCTGCATAAACAGCGGCTTCATAGGGTGGCGTAAAGATGCCATTAAAGGACACATGCACCTTGCCATCAGCACCCTCTTGCAAATGCTGCTTTTCTTCATCCGTTAAATAATGTGCGTGAGGTATTTTTTGTCCACGAGCGTCTTTGATATACTGTCCATTTGCATCTATTTCATAGATTATATTACCCTTTTCATCACGGTCGACCACGGCAATGGGATGCTCTTTGATAAACATGGTTTTATAGGAGTCATCACTGTATTTAAACCCTTCTTCTAAAAGTTGTGTCGCCATTTCGCGATTTTCATGGACGATTTGTTCCAGCTTGCCTGCATCGAGCTGTTGTACACCCTTATGGGCGCTAGCAGTATCCCGATTAAGGGAGGCGATGGCTTGCTCAACATCTTGCCCTGTTAATGCCTTCTGCCCTGCTTCATCAGTAATGACGATAGTACCATTGCTGATAGCGGATTTGGTATATCCTTCCTCTGAATCTTTAGCTTTTGAATGATCTAAGACATTTTTAGCAATGTTTTTCCCGACACCATATTTGCCCTGATACATCGGACCACCCGCTGAAATGCTTAAACCTTGGCTGCTAGCTTGCGCATGCGCACTGTTGCTGATATCACTGGTGCTGATGCTTCCTGTGGTCAGGCTGTTTTTTTCTGCCGGCGCGGTGCTTTCAATNAGCTTGCGCATGCGCACTGTTGCTGATATCACTGGTGCTGATGCTTCCTGTGGTCAGGCTGTTTTTTTCTGCCGGCGCGGTGCTTTCAATAATACCTCCGGTCAGCGTTGTTTTATCTTTAACGTTGATATTAAAGCCGCCATCACCCGCTTTGATGCCTGATTGTTCCACAACACTATGATAATCACTA
>NZ_JBHIPJ010000063.1:0-2567 GCF_042195945.1 Bartonella sp. AP30XZML
ATGGTTCCTAATTCACGGGGTGATTTAGCTTTTTGACGATAATATTCCAACAGAGAGCGTAAAGTGACGAGTTCATTATCAAAATGATGAGAGCGAAGCATAAAGGATAAACTCCATAACTATCTACGATACAGATTAATTCTCTTCAAAAGAATCAAAATGAAGCTTATTAAATCCATTTTGAATGAATAGTGTGAAAAATTCGGAAAATGCTAAAAAGCGGATAATTTTTTTTCAAAAGGGGTCTTTAAGGCTGCTTATCAACAGCCCATGACATGGAATAAGATCAGCAAAGTAGTGAAATTTGCTATTCATTTCACGTATTCATCAAGATAAATGTACTACGTTCTTTAAAATATCAGAATGAGTATTTTGATAGGTTTTGTCTGTTTTTAAAACCCCCAAAACACCTACAAAACCCTCTTAGATATATATTAAAAATTGTATTTATGTGTTATGTTTAATATAGGCTGTTTATTTGAAAGATTAACTTATTGAAATATAATAACTTTTATTTTGGATTTAAAAATATATATAAAGGGGGGGTAAAAAGCCCCCCCAAAACCCCCATACCCCCCCAAAACTAATGATGGGGAGTGCTTTAAAGGTTCACTGTTATATTGTTTAATGTTTTATAAGATTTCCAAATTGCCTCAGTGTGATGTCTTATGACTTTTCACTAAAGGGTGCCATTCATAACGTATGGTAGGTCGACCGCCTTGGGAGTTATTCTCTCCAGAGATTTCACGAATATAGTTACAACGACATAAAAGCTCTAAAGCTTGCTTAACGGTTTGATTGTCTGTTAAATATTTCCAATCACGTTTATAAACATCCCTTGCTGTAAAAACATCGGGTAAACAATCACAGCGTTCAACAATTAATTTTGCACGCTCTGCTGTTAATGTATCCCCCGCCGCATAAAGTCTTTTGACATGACTTAACAGATATTTTTCCCAACGCAAGGCTGTTGTAATGGCATAGAGACCAATTTCTAAACCACCACTATCAAGAAGTTCAAAAATTAACGCAAGGCTTGCTATGGTCTTTGGCATTTTTAAAAGATGCGATTGTAAGCTTTCTGAGTGAGTACCTCCTTTTGCCTCTTTATGAAGATGCTCGAACCATTCATAAAACTTCACTTGTGCTTTAGGAGAAAAACGCATAATCAGTGGTTGTTCGGGAGAACCTAAGCGTTTATCACGAAAAGAGCGAAATACCCCTTCATACTTTTGCCAGACCTCTTGATTGGGCGGTTTATCAACCAATTGCCACTCTTTATTGTCATCGGGCCAGACAATCATTTGAAAGCGTTGCAATAAACCGTCATCGTTTATTCCACGGTGTATGGCTTGAATGAGCGGAATAATGCGTGAAGGTTGAATGCCTCCAATCATGGATAAAGTGACATAAGGGATAAAAATGGTTCCACGCTCTATACGGTCATAAGTAAATTGATCATCGCCATTAAAAGCTGTTAAATAAAAGGCGCGGTCTGATTGATATTCCTTTCTTTCTAGATTGGCTAAAAAGCCAGCCAATTCATCACGCACCATTAAGAGACCACGGGGGTTTTCTTTTAAGAGTTCCCCAAGCTTTTCAACAGACACATCATTGACAATAGTGTCATCTTCATTTTTACGAGTAGAAACTAAGCGGTGTGCAAAGTGCATTATGCAATCATATTCGCAATATTAGAAAAATAATAATTTATCATTATTTACTGATACGGAGCGCAGTATTGTAGAAAATAATTTTCTTCAATTACAAAATAAATAAAAATACAGTTGATTAAGGAATTTTTTTCTTTGTATGGAGCACACGTAAAATACGCACAACGCCATTTGAAATATCATAAATCATGATATAATTTGGATGTACAATAAGTTCACGTGTATTTACAATTCGTCCTAAACGACCAAGGGTAGGAAATTTAACAAGTTTTTCTACTTTTTCAGATAAAAGTTGATCAAACTTTAAGGCAGCGGAAGGATTATCTTGTGATATGTATTCACGTATCTTTTTGCGGTCAACGTGTGCTACTTGTGTCCAAATTAGCTTCATAAAGTTGATCTATCTAGTTTACTTTGTGTCTTTAAGCGCCATTCTTTTGCTTCTGCTTCGATTTCTTCAGAAGACATTATATCACTTGCATTAGCAGAATTTATCCCTAATTGAACTTGTTCCCGAAACCATAAATCGTATGCACTTTTTTCTTTTTGTTCTTTTACGATATCGCGCATATAATCGCGCAATAATTGTGCACCAGATCTATCACACGCCTTTGCTGCTTTGGAAAATTCATTTTTTAATACATCATCGACGCGAAAGGTAAATGTTGTCTCAGCCATTTTACGACCACTTAATGTGTTACAAAGTAGTTCTAATGTAATGTATTTTTACTGTTTCTTCAATAGGTACTATTAGAATAGATATTTTATATCTATTTTGCATTTTCATAGGGTTGAAAGGGACGCCCATAAATCAACGGGCTCTGATAACAACCCAGACAAAAGAGCCAGACCGGTTTCAATGCCTTCACAAATGACCAGATGTTTTGGATTGGC
>NZ_JBHIPJ010000064.1:0-14434 GCF_042195945.1 Bartonella sp. AP30XZML
CTTGCTTTTGGCTAATACACATGCCTTTTTTGACAAGGGGGTGACCCGCATTGCTGGTGTGACCATAACCAATCGTCCAGATACATGCCGTGTCTCTATATGCCTCTAAACGCAAACCTTCCCATTGTTTGATAAGCTCTAATCCTTCTTTCGATATCTTTCTCATCTGACGCTCCATAAAAAAAGCCCCACAAAAGTGGGGCTGGATAAAATGATGTTCTAATCAATCTTGCGTTAATTATAATAAAGTGGCTCGCTACATCCACGGGCGCCTATTTTTTCATCTTCTACATAACGAGAATGCGCAAAATTCCGTACAAGATGATCATTGTTAGAGCCACCAGTCCAATCGCCTCCTGCCAACATAACATTTATGTCTACACGCAAACTGCTTCCTTGCTCCCCTGTATGCCATTTCGTCACTGGATAACAACCAGACAAATATTGCCAAACATAACCGCAACCATCCTCACAACCGATATGCGAAATCATCCGTCTATTGTTTGTATCAACGTGTCCTCCAGACGTCTTAGGAGAAGGCGCTTGATTGCCGACAATACTGGTTGCTTGATTACTTCCATACATGCATGGCGAAAACTCATCACTCGTCAAAAATCTCTTATTAACAGACCAAAAATCAAAGGCATGATTCGCATAGCTACGATTGGTTGTAATCGGAACACCATAGGCAGACTTTGCATTTACACCTGTCCCTGATTGAAGATAAATATCAACCCAAATATTATGCCACGGATTGTAAACCATCCCTTCTGGACTACTACGTGGGCGGTGATTTAAACACCAAACAGAATTGGGCAAAACATCCCCCGCTTGATAACCCGATAAGAGATGACCTTCAATCTCACCAACATCCGCACATAGCGTATGAAATCCACCGATCTTTTCAGAATTATCCTCTGTATAGCCATCAGGAGCCGTTGGATTTTGCGAAATTTCAAAGGATAGCGCATTCGTCTGATCTTTTAAGATGAGATATATATAATAATCCTTTCCTGCTTCAAGATCTTCGTCAAAAGTCATCCTTCCACGCCCTGGAATGCGGTAAAAGAGGTACCTACCCCCATTCTCTTCACCATGATAAAAGCGAAAACATGCCCCGTCATTGATCACAAGACCTTTTCTATTTTTCGGATCGGCTTCCAGAATTCTGTCAGGTTGATGAAAACGCACATTCTCTAAAAATTTAGTGGAAAGAGAACCTACCTTACCTTGAAGTTCAGAAAGACTGTCACTGTTCCTCTGTGCCTTCTCTTGAACTTCTGTCAATGCACTCTTCGCTTCTTCCGCTAACACTTTTGCCTCAGAGGCGGCTGTATTCGCAGAATTTGTCGTTGCTGTCACCGTGTCTAATGAACTCTTGACCTCTCCAAGCCCTTGCTTCGTCGTATCAGCTTCTTCTTTTGCTTGCTCCGCTGCACTCTTGGCTTCTTCTGCTGTGCTCTTCGCTGCATTCGCAACTGTAACAGCGCTTTCTGATGCTACTTTGGCTTCCTTAGCTACGCTCTCTGCTGTTTCTGTCGCTGTCGCTACCGATTGTTTTACTTCCTCCACTAAACCTTTTGCCTCAACAGCTGTCGTTTTACTTTCATTGGCTAACGTTGCTGCCTGATCTGCTACTTTCTTCGCTTCAGCGGCTTTAGACAGTGCTTCTGAAGCATCTTGTTGCGCTGTTGATGTCTCTAACGCTTGTTTTGCTTCTTGCACCATAGTCTTGGCTTCAGAAGCTGTAACTGTCGCATCATCCGCCTTCTTTTCGGCTCTTGCGGCTTTCTCTTCTGCCGTCTCTGCTGTGCTCTTAGCTTCACTCGACTTCGTTAACGCTTCTAAAGCTTTTTGCCCGATCTCATCACCAGCCTGTTTAGCTGTGGTAGCGGTCGATAATGCCGTTTCTGCAATACCTTTCACTTCTTCAGAAATATTCTTGACATCATTGACTAAGGTAAGCGCTGTAGATGCTTTATCCTTCGCTGCATTCGCTTCTGTAAGCGCATTGGTAGAGGAATTTTGGGCTTCTGTTGCAAGTTGTTTGGCTTCTTCTGAGAGTGTCTTAGATGACTCTGCTATCTGTTTGGATTCTCTTGACTCCGTTAATGCCTTCTCTACTGCCGTTTGTACTTGAGACGCTGTTTTTGTAAGTTCTGTAACAGAAGATGACGCCCGTTCCGATAAACCTTTTGCTTCTTCGGCAATATCCTTCGCATCAGCGGCTGTCTGTTTGGCTCCATCTGCCTTCATACTTGCTTGTGTCGCTACTGTCTTAACTTCATGACACGTCGCTACCGCTGTTGCGGCTACTTGCTTCGTCTCTGTTGCTGTTTGGGAAGCATCTCTCGCTGTTTGTTCTGCACGTTCAGCAATGGATTTCGATTCATCGGCTAATCTCTTTGCTTCTGTCGAGACATGGACGGCGTTCTCACTTGCCTGCTTGACCTCTACAAAACTTTGCAATGCCGTAGACAATGAACCTTTCGTACTACTTATTTCCCCTGTAGCTCTATCAAATCCTGCCTTCGCCTCTTCTGCCATTTGCTTGGCGGCATCAGAGGCACTCTTGGCTTCTTCGGCTAATCCCTTGGCTGTATCTGCTGTATCTTTTGCAAGATTAGCCGTTGTTGTTACTGCTGTAACCGCTTCACCCGTTTTGGTAACTTCTGTAAGCGCTCTTTCCGATACTTTTTTCGCCTCTTCTGCAACCTGTTGCGCACCATTCGCACGCGACATGGCTTTTTCTGCTTCTTGTCTTGCATTAACAACCTGCTCTAACGGCGCAAAGGTTTCATACGAATACAAAGATGCCGTCCCTAAAATCTTCGGAACAACAACGCTATCTTGCGAAGTTCCTTCTCTGATTTCCTCTTTCGTGGCTATTGGTATCAGATACTCATGACTATGATCAGGTATTTTCATCTGCTTTATTCCTCCATTAAACCTAAAATGAACACTCTTTCAAATCTTCAAGCTCTTCGCTTAACGCCTCTAAGCGCTTCTCTAAATCTTTCAGTGAACCATCAAGCTCTGTTTTCAATGCTGCTTTCAGTAAATCAAAAACGCCAGTAAGCGGCGCATGTACAAAACCTCCCCCAGAATACAAAACGACCCGTACTTGAGACGGGTCGCTAATCTCTGATATCGCAAACGGTTTTAATGACATTTCAACTCCTCATGTCTTGATCCCATAAACTACACTCACATTAACGGGGCGCGTTTCAACACCACCAACCCTCTCTGCCATGAGATGATGTTCATGATGCTCTCTGTCATTCAGACCTTCTGTTATAGGCATTGAATAATATAAAAAATTAGCAAAGGGGCTCCTGATAAACCAAGGTAAACGCGGCGGCTTGTCTTTTTCTGTAAACCAAAAGGGAGTCTCTACCTGTGGACTTCCTGCTATTTGGTCAAATTCTTGATTACACTTGTCCAAAGCATCCCCACTCAAACCTACACACTCTTCGTCTACAGATCTCTTGCGCCTTGTCACGGGCGCTTCAGTAGAAGAAACATCCCGTTTTTTTCGAGAAGAAAGACCTTCTGATGACGCTGGACCTATAAAATGTTCGTGCGCTTTTAAAGAACAGGATTGTATACTTGCAAAAGAACGCCAAGGGTCTAAATTGCGTTCATTATCAAGTCCCCGTAAAAACATTCCTCGAAAATCGGGAACATTAAACGTCGTGGCGCCATCACCTTCTCCCCACGTCGTCCCTATTACTTCAAACAAGGCTCTATACGTTCTTCGCGAATAAGCCTTCCCATCACATGGCAACCAACCATCTGGCAAGCGCTCCATTGCAAACGGTCCTATCAGACCGGAAGGTAAACGTTTTAAGGAAGAAACTTTGCCCCTTGTCGGATTGAGAATTTGCCAACCAGTTATATCTTCATCGTAAATAACGGTATAAAGACAGCCATCTTGTATCTCTCCTCCCGATAAGGCTAATAAACCGGTTTCTGTCGCCTTATAAACGGGCTTACCAGCTAAATTATTTAAAGCAATTGTTGTCGCCCCAACATTCTTGCCCTTCGCTTTAAAACAAACCGATATGCCATTCTTATACTCTAAAAATGCCGATTGGCTTAGAAGCCTTATCACGCTCGTCTTTTGGTTATTATCAACCGTCACAATCCCTTCAAGAACACCCCCCGTATCCGATAAATACTCACTTACCCGTTGCATCATAAAACGAGCGCTATTATTAACCGTGTTAGGGTGCTGTCCCTCTGACCAATTAATTAAAGCATCAGCACCACCATTCTCAGATGCCGTTAAAGACCAATCATAAATCGTGGACATCTAAACCTCACGTCTTGATTCCAAACACAACACTCATATTAATCGGGCGCGTCTCACTTACACCTGAACGAGCCCAAACAACATCGCGCATATGAAGGTGGGAATGGGGAAAGGCGAGCTTATGGTGCACGCGTATATCCTCTGCTCTCACGCCCAAACGTTCAGCAAGCTTCAATCTTTGCTGGTCATTCAACACATATCCCCAGATGATCGTCATATCACCATGCCAACTCTCTTCCTGATTTTCATCATTCAAAATCGTAAAGGATTGACCACTATGATCATGCTTTCTCATTGCGTCATTTTGTAAAGTGCCAAGATAACGAAAGCGGTCTATCTCGCGCTCATCATCAACACCTCGTAAAAAAACACCACGCAAATCGGGAACATTAAACTTCGTCCAACTATCAGCGCCTCCCCACCTGATCCCTATCGCTTCATAAAGAGCAGGATAATCACTACGCAAATAAGCCTTCCCATCACATGGTAACCAGCCATCTGGCAAAACTTGCATCCCAAAAATCCCTATCGTCCCTGGTGGATCAACAGGGATAACCGGCTCTTGCGATAAAGAGAGAGGCGTAGGATTTAAAACTTGCCAAGCATGATCCCTATAAACCAAGCTATAAATGCATCCCCTTTGAAGCTCGCCCCCAGATAAAACACGAATGCCTAATTCCGTCGCCTTGTAAACAGGTTTAGCCGCCAAATCATTCAAGGCAATTGCGGTTTCCCCAACATTCTTGCTCTTCGCTTTAAAACAAATTGATATCCCATTCTTATACTCTAAAAATTGCGATTGGCTTTGAAGTCTTATCAACGTCGTCTGGTGTTCAGTATCAACCGTAAAAGTGCTTTCAATCACACCACTCGTATCCGATAAATATTCACGCACACGCTGCATCATCACACGAGCACTATTATTCAGACTACTAGGACGTTGTCCTTTTGACCAATCAATCAAATCATCACAATAGGCATNTGCCCTTCGCTTTAAAACAAATTGATATCCCATTCTTATACTCTAAAAATTGCGATTGGCTTTGAAGTCTTATCAACGTCGTCTGGTGTTCAGCATCAACCGTAAAAGTGCTTTCAATCACACCACTCGTATCCGATAAATACTCACGCACACGTTGCATCATCACACGAGCACTATTATTCAGACTACTAGGACGTTGTCCTTTTGACCAATCAATCAAATCATCACAATAGGCATTCAAGGAGGCATTGAAAGACCAATCATAGATCGTCGACATCTTACACCTCATGTCTTAATCGCAAACAGAACACTCACATTAACTGGACGCGTCTCGCCTTCACCAGTGCTCTCCAAAACAACCTCTTGGTTCTCATCAAGAGTATGAGAACTTACAATGTAGCCCCCTAAATTCTCACGCTCTATGCCCATAAAATTCGCTAGAGAACTCCCCCCAAACAAGCCTAGACGATAGCCCAACACATCCGTCGTATTCCCATCCCAAAAGTTTTCGTTGCTGGTAAAATGAGACATCGAAAGGCTCTGTCCTTGATGTTGATGCGACTCAATTAAATCTGTTTGCACACTTGCAAAAGAACGCCCCTCATCAATATGGCGCCCTCCATCAAGCCCCCGTAAAAACATCCCTCGAAAATCGGGAACATTAAATGTCGTGGCGCCATCACCCTCTCCCCAAACCGTTCCTATCGTCTCAAATAAATCACGATAATCACGACGCAAATAAGCCTTCCCATCGCAAATTAACCAATCCTTTGGAATCCCACGCATGCCAAACGTTCCTATAAAACCCGTGGGATAAAGACTGCTTTCTTCTTCTTCTAAAGGGAGTGGGGTAGGATTAACAAGATGCCAATGATCTCCATTATAAAACAATGTATAAATGCACCCTTGTTGGATTTCGCCTCCTGATAAAGGACCAACCCCTAATTCTGTTGCTTTATAAACCGGCTTGCCATCTAAAGAATTAAGGGAGACTGTGGTTTCTCCAACATTCCTACCTGTCGCCATAAAACGCAAAACAATCCCATTCTTATACTCTAAAAACTGTGAAGTGCTTGCAAGTCTTATCACACTCGTTTGTTGGACATGATCATTTGTAACAATGCNAGCGATAAACCCGTTTCTGTTGCTTTATAAACCGGCTTGCCATCTAAAGCATTTAAGACAATCGTGGTCGCTCCAACATTCTTACCCGTCGCCATAAAGCGCAAAACGATACCATTCTTATACTCTAAAAACTGTGAAGTGCTTGCAAGTCTTATCACACTCGTTTGTTGGACATGATCATTTGTAACAATGCCTTCAAGCTCTCCACCCGTGTCTGACAAGTATTCCTTTACGCGCTGCATCATCACACGGGCGCTTGTGTTCACACTGCTAGGATGCTGTCCTTCGGACCAATCAATCAAATTATCCACGCGCGTATTATCTGACGCTCTAAGCGACCAATCATAAATCGTTGACATTTCTCGTGAATCCTAGCTTCTGTAAAATGGTCCGTAAAACGCCCGCATGAATTGCGTCATCAAAGGATTATCATCATCATCACTCTCTTCTTCTTCCGAAGCCTCTTCTTGTGATGCTAATAATGCCCTTAAAACCTCTAAAAAGTTGTCTCTATTTCTAATGCCACCATGCGCTGTAGGACTTGCTCTATGAGGCTGCCCCCCATACATCTGTAATACACGGTTGACAAAATCACTTGCACGCATAGCGTTGTTTCCACCATTCAAGCCAACCGCATTGCTCCCAACAATTTGCGCCGCATTGGCATGGGGATTTTGAAGAAGCCGCGCGGCTCCCCCTGCTCCTTGTTGATGTGCTAAATACAATTCCGCTTCACTAGGCGCTCTTCCCAAAAGGCGGCTTAAATGATTGCGATTATCAAGCGTCAACCGCCCCATGGCATCAGCTGCTTGCATGGGATCAAACCTATCCTGCAAACCATATTGTTTGGCGGTGCTGTCTATAAATTGATACAACCCACCAGCAGAAGAACGGGGATTCCTTGCATTCGGATTGCCTCCACTTTCCACTTGCGCAACACGGTACAAATAGCTTTCTGGCAAACCATAACGCGCTGCTGCTTGACGGATCGCTTCATCTACCGGACTAGAACGGGTCATTGAACCTTACTCCTTAAAAATCTTCCCGCTTCTCCTGCCATTACCGAAGAAATGAAATGCCACAAATGGTCACTAACGATTCCTGCTTTATGTAATCGTATAAATCTTTGTAACATTTGAGCAACTTCCTGCTGGTTCATACCTTTAACGCCAAAAGTTGCTAATTTCGCTATATCTCGTTCAAGTATTTGTCTCTCTTTTTGAGGTAATTTCCTAATCGTATCAGATAAAATATTTTGTGTAATCTTTGCCCCTGCACGTGCTGTACTAACTTTCCCGTACGGTAGATTAACACCTGTTAAATAATTAGGTTCGGGCGTTCCCTGAAACGGTTTTAGGGCTCTTTGCGCCGCATCTTCATAGAACCTTTCATCCTCTACAGCTTTTCTAAACCCATGAATGTTTTTAGAGCTTAAAGATCTGCTTAGATTATCTGACATACGACCCGTTTGTAAAATATTCGAAAGTCTATTAACAGGACGCGAACCTTTTAATAGATCATCAATATAGTCTCTCATCCCTACATGATAAGTATTGAGACCACTAGACATTGCTCCTTTACGAAGACCTTCTTTAATCCCCTCTCCAGAAACATCTCTCTGTACAATGTTTTTGCCTTGTTCTATCGCTTCTTGAAAACCTTTATATTTTTCTACACTAGCCCGCGCTGCTTTGTAAGTAGAGGAGATTTCATCCGTTATCTTTACCAAATTATTCTTAAGTATTTGGTACCCTGTAGCCTTTTGTTTATCACCAAAATTCCGGGACTTTTCGATTAAATCATCAATAGATTTCTTCGTTTGATCTAATAACGCCATTGTGGGTTTATAGTTTATATGGATAAAATCTTTATCATAAAATCGTTGAGCAATTGCTGTGCGCGGGTCTCCTTCTAAGGTGTCAACTGCTTCTTTTACAGCGTTTTGAAACCATTTATTTTTGAAAAGCCTATTAAGAGCTGGATAATGCTTTTTTGCTATGGGAGTTTGCATTGCTTCTGCATAAAGATGTTTATATTCTTTTTCTCCTTGCTCTTGAAGCACCCTTTTTAAAACTTTCGTATCTTGAAGAGGTGTAATGTTTTCATCTGCCGATTGACCAATACGGTGAATAGCATTCTGCACTCGTTCCCCATGTGCTCCTTTCAAAAGTTCAGAAACATGCACATTTGTCTTCCCCATATTCGCAAGGGATACTTCTAAATTTGGACTAATATCTGTCAAAAATGCATGACGGGGCGCAGAGCCAAGACGCTCTGCAACATTCTCAACACCATCATCATATAATGTTTTTGCAACTTCCCTAACGGCTTTGGTTTCAACTTCCTTATGAGCAGGATTAAAATGCCCTCCTTTCATAAAGGGAATATAGGGAACATGTTGCAATCCCCTTGCCATTTTTTTTGTACCCCAAGAAGCAACTGTACCGGCAAGAGAACCAACAGGACCAGCTACTGTTCCAATACCACCACCAAACCCTGCCGATATAAGACGACCAGAAAGCCCCTCTCCCGCCCCTGAACCATGTAAAGCTCCTGAACCTGCTCCTAAAAGCGCCGCATTACCAAGATTTCTAAGTGTTGACATATGCTTTGCAAGAGCCAAAGCCCTTAATGGAGGCACAAAAAGTGAGAGTCCTGTCGGTACAAGTGAACCAACAGCATAAGCTATAGAGGACCAAATAGGATATTTCTCTTGCAAGGCTTTTTGGTAAGCACGTTCCTTGGCTACCCGTCTATTATATATCTCCTCTGCTTTCTTATCACCACGCCAATAATCTATAAAACCCGCTTCATTCGCTGCTTTCATCTCGTCAAAATAATCTGCCATCGCACCAGACGCGCTATTTCTCATAACAGCATTCCGCCACGTAAGATCTTTATCATCAAATGAAAAATCATCTGTTGTAGTTGATTGATCTTTTGTGTTTTGTTGACTTTCAGAAAAAGAATTAGATAGCTTCGCAATCTCAGCAGGATCTTCAACTACGCGGAAACGTTTCCCATTCTTAGCATATACATATTGAGATGAAGATGAACTGTTAGCATGTAAATTTATAATTTTTTCAATCTCAGCAGGATCTTCAACTACGCGAAAACGCTTCCCATTCTTGGCATATACATATTGAGAACGCATCTTCTCAGAAATGTTATAAGGGTCCATTACTATTTAATCCTCAACCAAAAATTTACCACTAGAACTGTCCCTAAAATAAGGTACGTTATCCTTAATAGATGCCTCTTCTAAACTCATCTTTGGTATATTTATCAAATTCCCTTGTGATAGTTGCGAACCACTTCCAAATGCTTCATCTACATCCGCAGCTGTTATGTTATCATTCATCAAAATAGCTAATTGCGCATCTGTTGCTTTGTTATAAATCTCCTGTAAACGTTGCAAATTCCTTATAAGCTCTTGAGGAGATAAACTCTGTTGCAAAGCAACATAAACATTTTCTAATCTTACACCTTCCTTATCAGTCAAATTACCCAATCCTGAAGCACCATTAGGTGATAGCGCTTTAATCCTCTCTAGCCTGTGAAGCATTGCTCCTCCCCTGATTGTTTCAAGATGATCCCTTAAACGTGCTGCCGGTGTGTTCCACAAATTCTGTAAAAATTGACCAATTGGACCAGTAGATGACTTAGGATTTTCCTTAAGTATCTCAAGAGCCGAATTTATTGCATGTGATGTACTTTCTCTCATAATTTTGGCATCTACTATTTGTAATTTTTTCAACTGTTCACGCTTTTGCATATCTTCATGTGCTTTTCCACCTTCAACCGTAACATATCTATATCCACCTGGTGCATTCGGATCTTCCACAAGCATCCTACCGTCATTGGTAAATTGTGGATTCCTGTTTCCACCGTTGATCGTTTGTGCAAAAAACGCATTCAACGCATCTTTATTCCCAGCCATGAACCGCGCCTCTTCTTCACTGTAGCCTTTGGACTTTAGATACTCGACAGTCTGGTTAACCTGTCCTCTTTTTTCTCTTTCCATATCACCACGACGAAGATTCATAGCTGCATTCGCTAAACTTTGTGCTATCGTCCCATCTGATAATGCATAACCAATCCCATAATCTGATAATCTTTGTAAAAACTCAGGACTACGCAAGTAATCCCAAAAACTCTGTTGAGAACCAGTATCTTGGTGAGGAACAGTACTCTGTTGTGGCTGTACAGACTTCTGTGGTTCTACAGATGAAATAGGCTCTGGTAATTGAGACTGCTTTGGTTTCAATGATGCCAAATCTGAAGTTTCAATTGCATTAGGCAAAGGTTCAATACCTAAAGGATTTGGTTGTGAACCAAAGATCGCTACTGGTAAAGAAGGGACTGAAGACGGTACATACGGTTTTCTGCCTGCCGATCTTAAAGACGAACTTACATCTGGTAAAGGTGAAGTATTTTTAGCTAAACCTAAAGGATTTGATTGTGAACCAAAAGTTGCTATAGGGGAAGAAGGGGTTAAATAAGGTAAATTATTTGCCTGTTGTTTGGCGTCTTCTAGATCGTTGAAACGTATACGTGGTACATATTGGCTCATTACATGCATAGACTTAAGAAGTCTNCAAAAGTTGCTATAGGGGAAGAAGGGGTTAAATAAGGTAAATTATTTTCCTGTTGTTTGGCGTCTTCTAGATCGTTGAAACGTATACGTGGTACATATTGGCTCATTACATGCATAGACTTAAGAAGTCTTGATAAAATGTTATCGTTACTATTTTGCATAACTACCTCACTTTTTTCCTGCAAAATTAGCAATACTAGCTAAAATCCCTATAGCGTTCTTCCAAGGGTCGTTACCATGCATCTTAGATTCTGACACATTATTCGTTGTCGTGCCGTAATTTCTTGCAAAGCCATGACCGGCGTTCATAAGCATATTCAATCTATTCCAGCCGCTATTATCTTGTTCCAGCCAACGTTCTCTATTGGCATCAACAAGGCGTTGATTGTAGTCATTAAGAACAGATGACCCCTGCAACATATTCGTATAGGCATTATTATAAGAGGGGAATAAGTTGCCTATCATGCCTAAGCGGTTTTCATTTAGTTGATCAATCATCGAATTGGCTNTCTTGCAAAGCCATGACCGGCGTTCATAAGCATATTCAACCTATTCCAGCCGCTATTGTCTTGTTCCAGCCAACGTTCTCTATTGGCATCAACAAGGCGTTGATTGTAGTCATTAAGAACAGATGACCCCTGCAACATATTCGAATAGGCATTATTATAAGAGGGGAATAAGTTGCCTATCATGCCTAAGCGGTTTTCATTTAGTTGATCAATCATCGAATTGGCTTGCATCATATGCTGTAAATCTCTATCACGCTGGCGATACTTGATACGAGCTAATTCATCATTAAGCCCCCTCTGTAACTCATTGTTATGCGCACTAGAGCCATAAAGACCACTACCTAAAAACTGTCGATTAATACTATTTCTTATTTCACTTAAGCCCTCTTTAAGTTCCTCATCAAATTGAGAATTCGGTCCCATCAAACCACCAGATGCAATCCAGTTAAGGTTTCTCGCAGACGATGTTGGAGTATTCATCAAATGATTCATATAATTCTGATACTGATGAGGAATAGCTCCAAGACCTCCAATTGCTTGATAAGTTGGAGCACTTAACGGGGCAACACGAGGTCCCCCATATACATTACCACCCATCCCTGTATCATACATGTTATACGCATCTGCACCCCCACGCTTAAAGACATTCTGCATCCAAGCGGGAGGAGCGCTTGTCTGCACCTGCTTTTGTTCTGTTGTTGTCGGTGTCTTGCTCCCCATGTTACAATTCCTTCCTGTAATAAAGCATATCTATGCTGTAACCTTGCTTGTCCAATGCACGTTTCCAACCCAAACGACCCAAGATCTCCATTTCAGAAGCACCATTCTCACGCGCCCAATCCTCTACAAATTTCAAATTGTCAACTTGATCAAGAATGCCCTTGCCACTACATTCACAAATCAGAGCGCGCTTCTTTCCTAAAACTGTCTGCTGTAACTGGGTCGTGAATGCCGCTAAAAAGCGTTCGTCATCATCCAAAACAAGCCATAACTGTTTCTTGCCACTGCAAATCGCTTCAATGAGCTCTTGCAACGTGATTTCATGTTTAAAACGTTCCACATACTCGCGAAACGACGCAATGATGTCTTCAAGATAAGGCGCTATACGCTCCATATCCCAAGACGTGGTCAAAAAGACTTTTGCCATTACCCTCTGCCTAAAGGACGTAAATCCACATTAAACCCTGTGATTTGGTTCCAATGAACGCCTTCAGGAATACGCAATTTAAAGCGGTGATAACGATTGCGCGAACGACCATGATAAGCACCCGTGACATATGAACATGCCCTCTCCTTATGCCATATAATCGGTGTCTGATTATTGCGAAGCCGACGTTCCCCTATGCTTAAAAGTCCTTCCGTCGTATCAACTTCAGCAAACATCTTCGTGATAAAGTTAAAACTTCCATCTGGTGCTCCCATTTCTTGCGAAACAACCGTTGCCTCCATTGGGGCTCCTGTAAACATAACAAGCCGATTGTTTTCATCAAAAGCACCAAGCATTGGAGCGCCACTTTGCCAACGAGGGCTGTCTAAAGAAGCCGGCAAGGACTCAAGATTGATCGAAATCTCATCTAACTGTTCTAAAGTATACCCTGTCGTAAACACTGGAAACAACGTGAAAGGTTTTCCCTGTAGCGTCGACCATTTCTGCAAGCCCCAATCATAGACAAAGGTCGTTTGCTCGTTATTGCCTCTCTTTATGGACCAGTAAATCCGGTTATCAATGGGATCTATAACCCCTTGCATCTCATCAAGAGCAAACTTATCAAATGTTTTAAAAACCGTTCTATCAACCTTTTCAAAACCTATCGGTAAAAGTTGACCATCCAAACTCATCTGATAAAAACCACCATCACCTGCAAAAAAAGCATCACTCCCTCGACACGCTATAGAGGCTGCACTGCGCGCTCCACGCTTGTCTTGTATCTTTTGAAAAGCAAACGGGCTCTTGGAACCTAACGTCAAAGAACCAGCATAAATAGCAGAACGAAGAAAAATAAGGGGATTGGTTGTTTCTGTTGCCCCCTGCACATATTCTCCATCTTGGAAATCCATATAACCACTAACATTATATTGAGTCTCCCATAGAGTTTCATCGCCTTCTCCAGACCAATGAATGCGATTGGGATTATCTGTCAATTGCATCAAACAAACAAAAGGTCCCCAAACTTTGACCAATCCTGCTTTCGGTGGATTGCCTTCTAAATCTTCAAACCGTTCAGAACTAAGAACCTTGAAAACTTGCGGTTTATCATTTTTATTCACCGCAATAACCATGTTTTTAAAAAGAGCAAACGACCATTTATTCTCTTCATTTGCTTGATACGTCACACCACTTTGGCTGATATCTTTCCAACCCTGCGTTTGACTATCATAACTGTAAAGCTTTTGCTTGCCTCCTACGATTATCTTAACACCATTGCCACTTCTAAACGCTATGCACCCCAAGGGCTTTTCTTCCAAAGCATGAGACACAACCATTGCACTAGGCATGGGTATGTAACCGCCATCTGCTGGTAAAACATTCACAAGGCTATCCGTAAAGCTACCGTTGACGACCGAAACATCTGGTCTGTAATCAGCGATTGGAAAATAAACCATCTTAAAAATCCGTTGGTATTATTCTGGTCACGTTATGACGTTGAGATGTCTCTGCACGCAATTCATGCAACTGTTCGTTAAAGTCATTGTACGCTGCCGTTGCACAATCGGGATCTTTCAAGATATTCTTGTAAAGTTCGTATTTTGCACGCGCCTTAATCAAATCAAACGCGTGCACAAACCATGGATGCTCCTCATCAACACTCTCTATCTCTACAAGACATTGATTTATAATGATAATCTAGCGTTATTCATATTGAATGAGAGTCCCGAATAACCTAAGATTGTCTCATTTTAAATCA
>NZ_JBHIPJ010000065.1:0-1185 GCF_042195945.1 Bartonella sp. AP30XZML
CACAAAAATAGAGTGCGAACTTTTTGATAAAGCGCAAGAAGATGCGGCTGGAAACGTTGCAAACACCACACCAGACAAGGACGATACCCTTGACCCAAACGCTCCACCAAACGCATGCGACGAAGGTGAAGGCGTTATCCATATGGACGAAGAGGATACATGATAGGTTATAAACCAGATTTAGAGCCCCTCATTAAAAAGGTTGCTTAAATACCTCCCTTCCCCATCTTTAAAGGTGGGGAGGTAGTCAAGATGCTTCTTCTAAAGCTGCTTGTTCCTTACAATTATTTTGGATAGGCGTTAAGCTAATCTGCAAATTTAAAGCACTCAAAACACTGAGAAAAGTAGAAAGCCGTGGGTCGCCTTTATCACTTAAAGAACGATAAAGAGACTCTCTTGATAGCCCTGTATTTTGGGCGATTTTACTCATTCCTTGGTTTTTCGCTATTATACCAAGAGCATGGGCAAGATACTTACTATCTTTGCTTTCAAGAGCATCTTCTAAAAGAATCCTTTGTGTCTCAGGTGTCTTGAAATATTCACTTGTGTCAAATTTAGTAATTTCCATGTTTCATTTCCTTTACTAATTGAAGAGCTTTTTCGATATCTTTTTGTTGTGTAGATTTATCACCCGCATTTAATAACAAAATGATTTGTTTACCTTGTTTTACAAAATAGATTCTATAGCCAGGACCATGATGTATTTTTAACTCTCCAATTCCACGGAAAAATTTTACATTTCCAAGAAATCCCGTTTCTATTCTTGCTATCCGTTTAACAATATGCGCTTGCGCAATCTCATCTTTTAAAGAATCTAGCCATTTTATAAAATGCTCTGTTTTGTATACTGTAAACATTTGTAACTTATAAGATACAATTATTACAATGTCAAATACATTCTTTTGTTCCAATGAAAAAGCGACATGAAGCTTAACCAAGCTATCTTTCCGAATGAGAAAGATGTCAATTTTTTAATCCAGCTCTGCTTTTTGCGGAGCTTTTTTTATGGAGAATCATATGCGAAAAATATCATCAGAAGGACTAGCACTTATTAAACAATGGGAAGGTTTGCGTTTGAACGCCTATAAAGATGCCATTGGGGTGTGGACAATAGGTTATGGACATACAAACAGTGCTGGAAAGCCTTTTATTTACGAAGGCATGACAATCACTGAAAAGCAAGCA
>NZ_JBHIPJ010000066.1:0-4943 GCF_042195945.1 Bartonella sp. AP30XZML
CACTTACAGCACCTTTTGTCTTCGTGATTTTGGCTGGACCTTCTGCATGAAGTCCGTAACCATCAGATGATGTAACTGCAGTTTTTTCGTCCAAAGTAATGGCGCTGCCTTCTTTAGCATATACCCCATCAGTTTTTCCGTCGAATGAACCTCCAGAGACTGTTATTGTGGAGTTATTATTTGCAAATATGCCTGTTGTCGCTTTAGTGACGGTTACATTGTTTAAAGACACAGTGCTTTTTTCGGCACTTATTCCTTTATCTATCAAGGCGTCATCTTTGCTGCTCGATATTTTTACATTTTCCAGCGTGTTTTTATTTTCATCATTTCCGCTAGCGTTGAAAAGAGCACCTATTTGAGATGCTGTAATGGAACCATCGGTCATCTTGACTGTAGCTGCATTTTGTATATCAAGGCCGTTTGCAACTTTTTCAATGGTTGTTGTGCCTTTTAATGTAATGACGCTGTTGTTGTCAGCTTTTGCACCAGTACTCTTTTTTTCAGTTTCAGAGCCGGTTATTGTCAAATTTTCGCTAACGATTTTGCTACCAACTGCTGTATAAAGCCCAGTTACCATATTTTCAATGGTTGTTTTGCCTGTTAATTCAATCATAGTATTTGGCAAGTAGGCTGCTATACCGGTGCTATTGGTATTTTTTTCGTTCTGAGAGCCCGTTATTGTTAAATCTTTACTAACGAGTTTGCCACCAGTTGTTGCCCTAAGACCGCTGCCAGCAATGTCTTTAATGGTTGTTTGACCCGTTAATTCAATCACGCTATTAGCACCATCGACGAGTATACCAATGCTGTCTTCTTTAGCTTCAGGAAGGATTATCGTTACATTTTTTGCAGTGACTTTACTGCCCTTATTTACCCGAAATCCGTTTGCAACTTTTTCAATGGTTGTTGTGCCTGTTAATTCAACTGTACTATCAGGATCTGTGGTTGTTACACCTGTTCCTGTATCGTCTCCTTTTATTTTTAAATCTTCGCTGGTGATTTTACCACCTGTTTTTGCTAGGATCCCATCCACAGCTTTTTCAATGGTTGTTGTGCCTTTTAACGTAATTTCGCTACCAAGATCTGTAGATGTTACACCAGTTTTTTCAGATTCAGGAGCGGTTACTTTTATATCCTTGCCAATGATTTTTCCACTATTTGTTGCCTTAATCGCATCATAGTTTTTTTCGGATGCGTCGTCGGAGACATCTTTTACTTCTTCATTACTTGTAGCACTGAGGACTGTCGCATATGCGCTGAAATGAGTGCTAAACAGCATGATAGCTACGGCAGCTGTGCCGGATAAAAGAGATTTTTTAAACATTTAGATATTTTCCTTAACTTATAAGCCCCACGCATTCCTTCCCCGCTTACAAGAAGGATATCAAATGAATGGTTTTCTACTTTGGGGACCAATAGATTGTTTTTATTTTTATGTAAAGTAGAAAAATATTTTTTTATAAAAATACATAATGTTTTGAATATTATTCATTATGAAATAAATATAAATTATTTTATAATATTAAAAATTATTTATATTTATTTGATTTTAGATCATAGTGTTATTATTGTGCATTGTTTAGAGATAAACTTTATTGAGTTATAAAAAGAAAAAAGAATGGAAAAAATATTAGAAAAAAGAAACAAGAAGAGAGGAAATGAGCAATAAAGAATAGCAGTATCCATGCTGCTGTGGATATACAAAAAAGAAAGTTTGTCGTTTGACAGGAGTTTTTTTAAGTGGGAATAGGTGGAAATTTATGATTTTTTATGACTAATTTTCACCATTAAATGCGCGTTTTATCAAAATGGATTTTGACATCTAAAAAAGAGTGAAAATGAGAAAAAACTGTGATTCAATGGAAAATAGGAAAAGGCTTTGAAGATTTAAAAAAACTCTGTGAAAGCCTAGAAGACCGCCTTTTAAGCCCCTTTGAAAAAAATCTATAAATTGTGAAGTTCGCTCCAAAATCAGCCCAAAAAGCAAAAAAAGATATAATATGTTAAAAACAAAGTGTTATTAAAAATCTTAATGTAAGGAGAAATGCACCTTCATTTTCCATTGTATAATGATGGTTAGGTTGGATTTGTGTAGTTCTTGAGTGCTTTTCCAACCTCTATTTAACGTTTTAAATGCAATTTTAAAAAGAGGCAAGGTAAGCTCTATTTCTTCTCTGTCTTTGATGTTTTGAACAAGCTCTTGTAACTTTTTATCAAGCTCTGCTACGAGTTCCGCTATATCTTCAGGGGGAAGTTTAATTGTTGCATTTTTGTTACCTGATTGATTCCTTTGTCTGGGTGGCAAATAGTGATGGTGGTTGGAGTGTTAAACCGGCAAGTCCCTTTGCTGCCGCCATGTTTATCAAACGCGACAAGCAAAGGGGCGGTGTTTTTTGGTTTCCCTCCAACCAAGATGTCAAAGGCATTTTAGGAACAGCGCGCCCCATTAGCTATTTTGATGGGGAAATCGATCATGAAGCAAATCGCCTTAACCAAGCCGATATTGCTACCTTTATTCCAGCACGGCTTAGCCAAAATGCCCATGGAAAAATTGTCGCCAATGGACGTATTTTATGGGGCAACCACACCACCTCCAGTGACCCATTGTGGCGCTTTGTCAATGTGGTGCGCACCCGTGCAGCCGATGGCAGGGCTTGGTGGGAGCGCGCTGCGTCTTCTTTGCCCAATGACTTTACTTGTGGCGGCGTTTCGCGGCGTTATGATCTCAGGAAGTGCATTTGCTGCCTCTTTTGGTTGGATCGGGACAGTGATCGAAGTGGTTGGGGCGGGTCTTTCCTCTGTTGTGGGGGGTATTTTTACCCCAATAGGGGCTGTGGTTGCTGCTGTTGTGGCTGTCATCCTTGCNTTGGGCAAGCCTTTGAAGCCGTCATGCGCTTTTTTGGTGCCGATACCACCACCATCACCAAATGGAAAAATATAATCGCCAATGCTTTTGATCTCTCTCAAACTTGGCAAAAGTTTAAACAAGAGCTTTCCTCTGTTGCCGAGTGGTTTGGCAATTTGTGGGAGGGCGTTAAACAAAGCTTTTCCAACTTTTGGCAATGGTTGAAGAGTTTTTTTACACAGGAAAAGCTCTCTGATGCTGCCAAGGCTGGTATGGAACAAGCCGGCGAAGATTTGGCTAATTCGATTGTCGATGGCTTTATGTCGTCTATCTCACAATTGATGGATTTTTGTAAATCTTTGCCTAGCCGCATTAAGGGGTGGATTGGTTCCATTGATGTAAGAGAGTTTTTGCCAAGTTTTTTGGGGGGTAAAACAGCCATCCAACCCATCGTGCAATTTGCGGGAGCTTCTCCTGTAAATTCATCTGCGAGAGAGCAAAGAGACAAAGACCGTTCCCCCATCACACACAATCAAAATGTCACAGTGCATGTTAATGGGGCGCGTGAACCCATGGCCACTGGTCGTGCGGTTGCCCATGCTTTGCAACGGGCACGTGCTAATGCGCTGCATGGCGGGACAGAATGATGGGAGGGAGCCTATGAGAGATCCTTTGATGATGTTAGGTCCGCATCAATTTTATGTGGACTGGCTGAATTTCCAATCCTTTGAAGAAGAGTTTTCCGCCTCATGGGTTTGTATGGAGCGTTTTGGCAAGGCACCCAGTTTGCAATTTACCGGCTATGGCAATGATGCAAAAACCATTCATGGGGTTTGGTTTCCAGAAGAATTTGGTGATCGGGTAGCGATAGATGCCATCACTACAACTATTCGAAGAGCAAAGCCTGTCCAGATGCTTCGTTGGATTAATGATACGACCTATAGTGTCCTTCTCCATGGATCCGTAGTAATCACCACGATCAATAAAGACCATGACTATATCAGTCGCTCTGGTCAATCCCAGCGCATCCGCTATTCCATTACGCTCTTGCCCTTTTTTAATGGCGGAAAACCACAAGGACAAGACCAAGAGAGACAATATCAAATGGGGTATTACCAAGAGGAACCTACCCCATGAAGATACCCAAAAAGCGCGTTATTGTAGAGCTAGAGGATATGAGCCTCGATCTCCTTTGCTTTCACCATGTCATGGCTGTGTTAGGGGACCGTTCTCAAGTTGGGGGACTAAACGGCTATTTAGAAGCCACACTGGAAGCCAATCCAGAGATTGCCAAATATGGTGTGTTTTTACCGCGGGGCTTAAAGGTCATTCTGCCTGAATTTGTGTTGTCTAATCCCCAAAGCATGGTGAAGCGGTTATGGGATTAATGCGTACACACCCTTTTATTGTGGTCAAGGTGGGATACAAACCTGTTCATGAGGTTTTTTACCAGCGTCTTTTAACCGCAACTATCACGGACCATGCCGGTAATGAAGCCGATATATTTGAAGCAGAGTTTGATGATAGTGGCAATGATTTAGAGGTTCCCTCAAGCAACAGTGCGCTACAGGTGATCTTTGGTTATGAGAACAGCATCAGTGCCTTTATGGGGTGTTTTGTTGTCGAATCGGTTGTAAGTTGTGGGGGCAGTGATGGAGAAATCTTGCGCCTTTGTGGCAAAAGCGCCTCCATGCGTAAAGAGCTCAAAGAACAAGCGAGTGAACATTTTGATCACAAAACTGTTGGTGAGATTGTTGAGACACTCGCCAAACGCCATGGCTATCAAGCAAAGGTGAGTCCACAATTTGTCAAACAAACTCTTTCTTATGTGATTCGTACAGATCAATCGGCGGTTGATTTTTTAACCCGTCTTGCGGACCGCATGCGGGCGCGTTTTTTAATCAAAGACCATAAGTTTTTGTTTTTAAGCGGGGACAATTTACCAGCACTCGACATCCATAAGCACGACTGTTCTAACTGGGAATTCACATTAGAGCCACGCACGCAATATGGCACTATTGAAGCTTCTTATTTTGATCGCTCAAAAGGGCAGCAATGCCAAGTCAAGCATCAGACAGGGGTTAGCGGTCCCGTGCGG
>NZ_JBHIPJ010000067.1:0-7740 GCF_042195945.1 Bartonella sp. AP30XZML
GATGAAGAGAACAGAAAATACAAAGCCCTTATTAAAGAAGCAAAACAGGTTCTAGCAAGATCTGTCGTAAAAGCTGCTTAGATTTAAAAACATAACTCCCCATTTTAAAAGTGGGGAGGAAGTTAAGCCGCATTTTTGATTGTGATAACAACTTGCTTGCCAAGAACGCTCAGTGCTTGCTCTAGTGTTTGAAGCTTAGTTGGATAATTTGGATCAAGAATGCGTCTTGCTTCTGTTTCTTTTTTACCCAAACGATTAGCCAATTCTGTTTTTGTGATATTCGCTTCATTAAAGGCTTCTACCACTGCGAGCTTAAGAGCATTCCACGCATCTACCGTAACCTCTACAAGGTCTTTATACTGTTGTCGCATTGGTAAAGGCAAACCACGCATAGGATAGCTCCGTAATGCTAACCCTAAAGCTTCAACAGCATTCTCTAATGCCTCTGCTCTATTTTCTCCAGCTGTTATTGCTTCTGGTACATCTGGAAAGGTTACAATAAAACCACCATCTGGATCAGATTCCAGCTTTGCTTGATACGTGTATTCCATGTTTAGGTCTCCTCGCCATGATCGAAATGCTTTTGAAACGAAAAACTAAAAGCGTTTGAATTATAAATTTCATATTCCCAACTGCTTTTTTATTATCTTCACGTAAAGTGGCGTTAATTCACCTGATTTTATAACAGTTGTTTTGTCTCCAAAAGTTACCAAATTAATGTGACCCTTTACCTGCATCAGGAGCTTCACTGTAATGAATGCCTCTTTTTCTGGCTTCTTTACGTAATTCTCTAAGCAGTGCTTCTCGTTTCATTTAGCCTCCCCCTTTTTTCATAAAATGAATATCGCACAAAAAGGTTCGATTGTCAACAATAAATCGAACAAAAAAGTTTGATACAGACTCTTAAATGAAAGGATATTTATTAAAAAGTTAAAAGCAGAAATAAGAAAGCGATGCCATTTGTGTGACATGGTTTTTTGATGAATAATTTGTCAAATAATATTATAATGTAATACTTAAAAAACTGTTATTAATAAACTGAAATAATTGCATAAATATGCAAATTATGCTAAGATTTTTCATGTATAAATTGCTAATCTAATGGGGCTACAAATATGCTAAATAAAGTGACGTTAATCGGGCGCCTTGGTGCTAATCCCGAAAGCAAAACAATGAATTCTGGAGCAGAAATAGTCAATTTTAGTATAGCGACTTCTGAGAGCTATACAGATAAAAAAACCAATCAAAAAGTAGAGAAAACAGAATGGCATTCCGTGGTGATTTTTAATCCACATTTGGCAAAAATTGCACTTCAATATCTAAACAAAGGTTCAAAGGTTTACATAGAAGGAAAATTACAGACACGCAAATGGCAAGATAAAAATGGGCATGACCGTTACACAACAGAGATTGTCTTACCACAATTCAAAGGTGAATTGTATTTGCTTGATGCAAAGAAAGATCAATCGGCATCCCCTACCCCTTCACCTATTACTTCTCAAAATTATGCTATCGCTTCAGGTGCTCAAGATTATAGAACCGCTCTTAACGATAGCGTCCCATTCTGATTGAAAAAAAATATGACAAAAAGAAAAAAACGTGCAAAACGCGGTCGTCCTCGGATTAAAGGATGTATCAGAGAACCAAATGGACGCATCTCACGAGCAAAAACACCGCATGAACCCATGGATAAATTGGCAATTGAAATGCGTGCCAAACGCTTCTGTTTGACCATAGAAGAGGCTAAAAATCCGCTTTCCGGTACCTATATCGGGCGGCTTTATTTGCAAGGCGAAATCAATCAAGACCAATATGATGCTGCACAAAAATATCTTGAAGTGAAAAACAATTACCTATGTGCAAAAGGATTGCCTAATGCAATTTATGATGAAATGCCTACAACTTCTGATAACGGAGCAAGAGAGAAATGGGTACAGAAGGCAACACAACGTCTTTTAGCTGTAAAAGATATTGTTCAAGAAGCCCAATGTTTACACCATCAATATAACCTTCATGCCGCATTACAGTATCTTGTCATAGAAGATCAATCACTACCACACCTTGTGCTTTCATTGCGCATTGCTCTTAATGCGCTTTATAAACATTTTACGCAAAACCGGTAGTTTTCAAGCGGCGTCTTGGATATTAATGGCAACCTCTTTTCCAAGAGCAATGAGAGTGGATTCCAAGGCATCTAATTTGGTTGCGTGGTTTAAATCCAACAATCGGTCAATTTGTGTTGGATGAAGTTTTAAAAGACGTACGAGATCAGCTTTGCGTAAGTTTTTTTCAATCATAGCGTTATGTATTGCAATTTTTAAAGTCACCAATGAAGATACTTCAACAAAAGGATAGGCAATATCACGATGTCCAAAGGGAATAGGTTCACGATCTTGAAAACGCCCCATAATGACTGTTAAAAGTGCATTTTTAGCCTGTTCCAAAGCCTCTTTTTCATCGTTACCATAGGTAATAAATTCCTGAAAGTCTTTAGAGACGACTAGAAGAGTATCATTGTCATCTTTGATAAATTTGATTGCATATTTCATTTACACCTCCATATTCAGGCTTATTTTAGGTCAAGATCTTTAAGAATCTTCTGGACTAATCCTGTTCCTAATTCTTTTCGCGTACCATGCATAGGTAAAACAGACTTTTTAGAACCGCGCTTTACAAGCAAATGTCCACCTTTCCCTGAAGTAAAACTGCAACCATGCTTTATAAGATATCTTTTCAATTCTTGACTATTCATTATAATAATATAACATCTAAAATGTTTCAATACAACATAAATGTTGTATTGAAGGAAAATAAAGAATATCTTTTAAAACACCATATTTAGGTAAAAAAATAAAAAAAATACAAGATCATGATTTTTTTGTTGACATAGTGTAAAAAATCGTATTTAATGACGACACGGCACTGGTCGTATTGTGTCTAAAATTCAAAAATATCCCCAAAAATTCAGCAAAATGTGAACTTGAAGCGTGGCTAGAAAGCCCTGTTTTCTTGCTAATTCTGGCTAATTAATTTTTCACAGAATAAAAATCAATATTTGACTAATGATGTCATTAATTATGACTCAAAAGGAGCAATGATGAAAGCTGTCATCACTAAGCCAATGTGTGTTGTTGGAGACAATAAAAGCACTGTTCGCTTTGAACCATCAACACCCAATAATCCATTTGTTGAAGTTTCCAATCAAGTCTACGCACGTCTCAAGCGTTCAAATGCTGCTAAACCTTTTGTTGATGTTCAAATAAAAATAAAACCCGACAAGACAATTGAACACATTAAGCAGATAGAACAAGAAGCCGTACAAACATCAACTGAATCAGCAGCCGAGGAAATTCCACTCGAACAACCCAAAACACCTAAAGCTTCCAAGCCATCAACATCTACCCCAAAAAAGGCTTAGAAGTTGAAATTAATTATCCACCAAAAATGGTATCTTCAACAGGCAAAAGATACCTTCACAAGCCTTCAAGCCCCTCGCCTTAATTGGGCTCTGCGTAATGCTCTAAACACTGCAGCAAAACAAGTTGAACGCTTTACTGAAAAGCAAGTTGCAGACATCTCATCAGCCCAAATAAAGCGTATAAGAAGAGGTGTTTATATTAAAGAAAAGGCGACAGCAAGGTTTCTTGAGACAGATATCATTGGTTCTGGAACACCAATACCTCTTAAATTTTTTCAAGCAAGAGAAACAAAACGCGGCGTAACTTACACACTGTTTGGAAAGAAAGAAATCTTACCCCATGCTTTTATCAAAGGTGGGTGCTTTCCAAAGTGTGTTGAATTAAAAAAGCTGAATGGTAATGTTTTTCAAAGAGCCGATGGAGATCAATTCCCTATTGCAAAACAAGAAGGACCCTCAATTGCTGGAATGATGTCCAAACCAGAGATTGCAAGTGCTATTGCACAATATGCCAATGAAAGATTAACTGAAAACATACAGAGACAACTTAAACGTCAAGAATATGCTGCCAACAAGAAAGGCTAGATCATGTTCTCAAGCTATGTCACCACACTACTCACAGCAATCTTATTACTTGACAAGATTCACGAAAAACACATATCGTTAAATCAGGTGCCTAGAAAACACCTTGATAGATAGCGGATAGATTGCCGGAACAATCTCTTCCCGCACATTAAGGCTTTGACTCATTCTATGCTCGTCGCATATAATGATCTCGTCGGGTGTAGTTATGCTATACAATACCCTTTTGGGAAAAGCATAACGACGGACTATCTACCGTGTTTTCTAGCACCCGATACCCCTTGAGGTATGAATAGAAGATATCTAAGTAGATAGGAGTTCGTTATGAACAATTTAGTAAATACCCAAACCACGTTAACAATGTCTAGCCGTGAAATTGCGGAATTATGTGATAAAAGGCATGACAATATTGTAAGAGATATTCGACAAATATGTACTGACCTCAAAATTGAGGTGAGTAAATTTCAAGGAAATTATAAGGATTCTACAGGACGTAAATTAGTCTGCTACAACCTACCTAAGCGTGAATGCCTTATCTTAATTTCAGGATACAGTACAGTGTTGCGTGCTAAGATCATTGACCGCTGGATAGAACTCGAGAGTCAAGAACAGACCGATTACGATAATGATACACGCTTTGATTTGCCAAGTTATTGGGAGGGTATGAACGCTGGTGAAAAAGTTTTATATCTTTTAGGTCCTATCCATGTGCGTCTTCTTGATGCTTTCAGAGTAGATGAAGAGAATAGAAAATATAAAGCCCTCATTAAAGAAGCAAAACAGGTGTTAGCTAGATCTGTCACAAAAGCTGCTTAGATTTAAAACATAATCTCATCTTCTCCACTTTCAGAGTGGAGAGGATGTTAATTTAAAGAAGATTGCCAATTATACCTCTCCAATTTCAAAAAAAACGTAATAAAATCAATACAAAAGGTACTTCCCAGCGGGTTTGGTCTGTTGCGGGGCAGGCGAGCGCGAACTATCGCTAGCGACAGAATTTTCAAATTGACTGTACATTGTACACTTAACTCATTGATAAATAATGATTTCAGTGTGTGTACTGTACAGTACGCGATTATTTTTAGATAAAAATTATTTTTATTCTTGACATTGTTGCGTTAATATATATTTTTGAATCAGGTGCCTGAAAACACCTTAAAACATCTAGCGGATTGATTGCCGAAATAATCGATCTTCTGTGCATTGCAAAGGCTTTGACTCATTATATGTGACAAGTGTATAATGACCTCATCGGGTGTAGTTACGCTATACAATACCCTTATGGGGAAAGCGTAACGACGGACTAGATGCCGTGTTTTCAGCACCCGATACCTTTTAAAGGTATCAATGAAAACCTCTAACATCTAGGAGTTCATTATGAACACTCTTATTAAAATTACAGAAAGTGTTGCTAATAGTGCTACCACTCAGACTATGTCGAGTCGTGAAATTGCTGAGTTGTGTGGTAAAAGACATGACCATGTCATGCGTGATATTAAGAAAATACTTGAAGAATTATACACTGAAGGAGGTCTCCCCAAATTTGGGGGCACCTATTTAGACAAGCAGGGAAAGCCTCAAAACTGCTATAACCTCCCCAAGCATGAATGTTTAATTCTTGTTTCTGGTTATAACACTACATTACGTGCAAAAATCATTGACCGCTGACAAGAATTGGAAAAACAAGTAGCAACACCGCAAATTGATTATTCAAGTCCTCAAGCAATGATTGGCTTTTTGACACACCTACAAAACCAAATTGAGCAAAAGGATAACACCATTGCAGAATTAGCATCAAAAGCAGAGGCTTTGGAAGGTTTAAAACGTTCTGATGGGCTGTTCGGTTTGATAGAAGCAGCAAAGATGTTAGAGGTACGACCAAAGGATTTAACTGATTACTTGCGTAAACATGATTGGGTGTATCGGCGTGCTCCAGGAGCGCCACTGTTACCTTATCAGGACAAGATCAAGAAAGGATTTATGGATTGTCCTGCTATTACCATTCAAAGACCTGATGGTACAGAAAAAGTGCTCCCTTCAACAAAAATTACACCAAAAGGATTAGCTTGTTTGAGAGAACAAATCCATGGAGGTGTGCAATGAATACCAGTATAGACTTCTTATGTGATTTGTGGATGGCATTGTATCAGTTTTCTGATCGTGATGATGTTGAAGATAAGACTTTTAATGCCCTCATTGAGACCATGAATGCAATAGAAGAAGCTGTGATTTTAAAACTTCAAGATGAATCGCCAAATGCACTCAGGATTTTAGCAATGATTACAAATTTTGGGTCTTTAAAACCTCCTCCGATTATGGAGCCTTTGTTGAAAGCTTATGAACCTGATTTGGAGAGCCCCATTAAAAAGGTTGCTTAAGTTCAAAAACAGAACTCTCCTCCCCGTTCTCAAAATGGGGAGGTGGTTAAGAAGGCAATAAAATTAAGGTGCGCTATACCAAGTTGATCGTCCACCACCATGACGTATCAAAAGACCTTTTTCAACTAATGATGTAAAAGTTACTTTAAGTGTATTAGGGCTTGCACCAACCTCACGCACCATATCGCGGGTTGTAACACGTCCGTGATTACGCACATAATCAAGAATATTAAGAGCCAATTCAGATAAGGAAAAAAGAGCATTTTTTTCACTCTCTATTTTTATTTCTAATTGGCGTTTTTGTTTTTGTAGAGCACGTAAAAAAAAGAGTATCCAAGGCTCCCAATTGGGTGTTTTAGTATAAATTGTTTTTTGAGTCTGATTCAGAGCTAAGTAATAGCTTTCTTTATTATTCTCAATAATGCTTTCAAGTGATGAATATGGTACATAAACATAACCTTTTTGTAACAAAAGAAGGGTGGTTAAGATACGGCTTAAACGTCCATTTCCATCTTGAAAAGGATGAATAGCTAAAAATGTTACATTAAAAATACCAATCGTAAGTAAAGGATGAAGATCCTTTAATTCATTGGTTTTATTGAACCAAGTAATAAGCTCTTGCATTCGGTATGGTGTATCAAATGGTGTAGCTGTTTCAAAAACAATGCCAACCATTTTCCCTTGAGAATTAAATGCTGCTACATCATTGCGTAAAGTCTTATATTCACCTCGATGTCGTTGATCTTTCTCACTATTACACAAAAGATCACGATGAAGTTGTTTAATATGATTTTCAGTAATAGAAATATCACTCCAAGATTGAAAGATTGTTTCCATAACCTTGGCATAACCGATAACTTCTTGTTCATCACGACTCTTGAAACGTTTAATTTCTAAGTTTACCAAAAGCTGTTCGATTTCGCGGTCTGTTAACTTACTCCCTTCAATGCGTGTAGAAGATCCAATACTTTCAACAGTAGCAATATGGCGAAGGGCGTTCAATCTTTCAGGGGCAAGAGTACCAAGTGCGCGCCATGCCCCTTTGAACTCATCAATTTCAGCAATGAGAGCCAACAATTCTTGTGTAATTTGGAGTGTATCTGTTTTCATACCGGAATATATACCCGATTATACCCGATTGTCAATCATTCGTAACACCGTAAACTCTTACTTCTTATGGCAGAGAAAAAGGCAAGGAGCAACTATGACAAAGAAGCATCGTAAGGGTTTATCGGTTCGTGCGTTTGCGAAGAAGATGGGTGTTTCACATAATGCAGTGGCTTCTCGGATAAAGACAGGTAAATTTGATGCGGCTCTTTTTGAAGATGGTTCTGTTAATGAAGCGCTTGCAACAGCTATCTG
>NZ_JBHIPJ010000068.1:0-7324 GCF_042195945.1 Bartonella sp. AP30XZML
TTATCGCGTTGGTTACAATCAGATCTTTTGAATGTCATCGAGCAAGCAAAACAGCAACGTTATAACGACGCGGCATAAAAAAAAACCTTATCCCGTAAGGACGGACAAGGCTTTCTCAAACTCATCAACCTGGTGCTTTATTTGGTGTAAATTCAAAGCTTTCTCTGCTGAAGCAAGACCTAAGGTTTGCATTCAAGTTGTTCTGAATGTTTTTTACAATAAGGGCTATTTAAGCGTCTCTCAACACTTCGCTGAGGCATGACAGCACCAGGACGACATATGGGAAGGTTGTCCGATTTATGGTTTTCACACCAATCTTGTATTGTAAAGCTAGGGCGAAAACCTGATTGCGCCATACACATTTCAATACTGGCAAATTGATTCAAATCTAGCGCCACAACCTTATTAAGGTCCGGTACTCCACATTCTAAAAGTATTTTATTTCTCCATAATGCTGGAGAAAGTGAGGGAATTGAGTTAACACATCCAGTGATACTTAACAGAGCTATACAACTCAACAGTTTTAAGATTTTCTTCATTATTCCCCTCTTTCAATGGATTTATTTACAATAAAAAAGCTCATAAGCCTGTTTATATTTTCTGTCACCGCTGCTTAAAACAACGGTGAACAATATTGAGATGATTGGTTAAGAAAACAATCCCGCCGTTCCAAGCAAAGGCAAGGATGAGGGATTGTTGACCATCACAAACAGCAAAACTTAAGGTTGGCATTCATCCGCATTTTTATATTTTTTACAAAACGGGCTGTTTAAGCGCTTTTCGACACTTCTCTTCGGGATGACAGCACCAGCCTGACAAATGGGGAGGTTTTCCTCTTTAAAAGTATAACACGGCTTCCCTCCCCCTTTATAACGGAATCCTGCTTGAATCATACATGTATAAGTTGTTGCTTTTGCATTGATGCTCTGCTTTCTATTTTCTGAATCAGGATCGATAAGACTCGGCATTCCACATTCTAATAAGGCTTTTCCTACCTCAGTAGAATCCGCACCTGACTTCTCCCACATACTCACGTATCCTGGAGCAGGTTTGTCAATGTTTTCAATGTCACATCCAGTAACCGTTAACAAAATGAGCAGGCTTAATAAATTAAACAACATTTTCATTTTTTGTTCCCTGTTCTCGTTGAATAAAGTTTGTTAAAACCAAATGAACCGTAATTCCATCTACACGCATCACTCGCATCAGCATAACAATTATGGGGGCTCGGGTTAAGGCCCAAGACCGCTCTCCCCATCTCTCTGAGAGGATTAGTTGCTATAGTAAATAAACTGTTTGCTGCAAATATCGTCATATAAAAAGGATTTTTTATACCTTTCTCCAAAAGTGAAAAATCTAGATTTAAAGGTGCCTTATAAGCCGTAGGCCAATTGTAACCAATCACTGTACTAATGGGGTCTAACATATGACCTTGTATGTAGATATAATTTTTTTCGCCATCGCTTAGATAATCTACTGTATTGGCCATCGATTGCATGTGAGCAGCCGCTCCAACAAGATAGAAGTCTGTTTTCTTGGCTACACTGTGGATACCATGTTCTTGCAAGTCATTTGCTCCATTGCGTATTGTTAAGGTACCCCGGCTATGCCCACTAACAATAGCATTGTCATTGCCATAACGATAGATAAAATCTTGGAACTTTTTGGTTGAATTGGTCAACCCCCAAGAGCCCCCTTCAAAAAACTTTTGATAAAATGCTACCCCTAATTCTACCAGCACATCGTCAGCTTGGGGAAAGTATGTAAAATAAAGGGGACCATTTTTATTAACAGCCAATTGGACAGCATTACCCGCAGCATCATCTGGTGAATTAAAAATGCCATTGTAGAACATATAAACAGCACCATTAGGGCCTTTTTGTAAATGCTTTTCTTCCTCTGGCTTTAAAAAGTGATACAGAGTGATATATTTTCCATCATTGCCTTTTATATACTCTCCATTTTCATCGGTTAAATAGAGGACATTGCCATTTTCATCATGCGCAACCTCACCTACTGGGTGCTCTTTGACATTTGTGATTTTATAAATTTTATCAAGGTATCCCAATCCTTCATCCGATAAATCATTGATCATATCTACGCGATTATGCACTACCCCCTCAAGCGATGCGACATCTAGCTGTTCTACTGCTTGGTGTGCTGCTGCGGTGTTGCGGTTGAGAGAGCCAATGATTTGTCCAGCATCTTGCCCCATCGCCCTCTGTCCAGTTGTATCAGTAAGGATGATAGTCCCATCACTGATAGCAGATTTGGTTTCCCCTTCTGCTCCATCCTTGGCTTTGCCGTGATTTAAAACATTCTTGGCAATGTTTTTTATCGTGTCATTCCCAGAAATGCTAAACCCATGGCTGCTGGCTTTAGCATGGGCACTGTTGCTGATATCACTGGTGCTAATGCTTCCAGTGGTCAGGCTGTTTTTGTCCGCCGAGGCTGTGCTTTCAATAATACCTGAGGCTGTGCTTTCAATAATACCTCCGGTCAGCGTTGTTTTGTCTTTAACAATGATATTAAAGCCGCCATCACCCGCTTTGATGCCTGATTGCTCCACAACACTATGATAATCGCTGGAGGATTTATCCTTTTGGAAAGAGGCGCTCATGGAGCCCCCACCACCCTTTTGTCCAGCACCAAACCCAACAGAAACAGAGTTTTGCTTGCTGGAAGTTTGTCCCGTATCACTGCGGCTGGTAATGGCAAAATCACCCCCTACTTCCATTTCTACACGCTCTCCAGAAACCACGGCGCCTGCCAATGTGGTGTTTGCCCCACTCGTGGTATGAACAGTGCCGGTGCCTATAATATGGCTGTTTTTGTGTTGAACTTCCTCACTGGAACCTTCCCCTTGACTAAAAGCAGCACTGCCCGTTGCCCCTGCGCCACCCGTGCCATAACCGGTGCCAACACTCATTGAAGCACTTTCACTGCTGTTTTGTGTGCTTTGCGTGTTTTGTGCACTTTCAAAGATGATATCTTTACCTGCTTCCATGGTGATCTTTCCGCTCTGTGCATCATTTTCCAGCACATAGATTGGATTGGTACCAGCGATAATATCAGCGCCAACACCATGAATGCTGCCTTCGTGGGCATGCATGTTAACAGCGCGTCCGCCTTCTATGCTATCTGTCACCGCTGTGGAGGTCTGAACAGAGGCTTCTGTTTTCTCAGTTTTAAAGCCCACGGTTACACTGCCAGATGCGCCAGCCAGATTGGCAAGAGCATCCTTGGTGGAGCCCCCCAATCCTCCTAATGGGTTACTCAGTCCTTTGGTTATGTTCCCCTTTTCTCCTGTGTTGCCAGTCAGCCAATCAACAAAATTCTTGCCTTTGTTAAAGAGGTGATTGATTTTCATGCCGGTCAGTATGCCAATAACGGTGTTATTGCCATCTTTATTGTTCATACGGTCCGCTGAATCTTTTAGTCCTTGTACCGTGCCAAGGACACCGATATCAACGGAAGTTGTCACACCAGCAAAAGACTTTTCATGCTTTTCTTTTGCGTTAGAGGTATCATAGCTTTCTGATAGGGTGATATTATTGCCGGCATCCATGTTGACATCACGATCCGCCGAAACAATGGCTGCTTGCATATTTACATCATTGTCAGCAGTAATCTGCACATCTTGGCGTGCCGTGATGTGTGATTGTATGGAAGTGGTTTCCCATTGATCGCCCGTATCTTTGGCGCTTGCAATTCCAACACCTACAGAAGCACCGCTTTTGCTCTTTTCAAACTGAAACCCAAAGCCTTCCCGTTCTTCTACAGAGTTTGACTTATGGCTATTATGACCAACAAGCACATTCACATCATGCGCTGCGGTAAGATTAACATTTTCCCCTGCAAGATCAGAGCCAACAATTGTCACATCTTTTTTCTTGGCAGTGATGGTGATATTACCATCCGCATTGAGAGAAGAGCCTTGATGCTCAAAACTCTCTTCATTTTCTGTCTTTCCCTCACTCCCGTATATCGACACAAAGCCCTTACCTGATCCCACACCAAAACCCGTTTCATGAGTCTCTGAATGGCTTTTATGGTGATCTTGCATGCCATCAATCGTCACATTTTCTCCGCTCACATTGATATCTTGACCGGAAAGCAGATGAGAAGCAGTGATTGTGGTCTCTTTGTCTGATTGCGTGATAATGTTGCCCGTTGCCCCCAAATTGGTCAGCACACCAGCGTGGATATCGGCATTTCCCCCCGCTTCTATAGTGCTATAATGGTTATCAATGGTATCAGCGTTAATGATGAGATTGCCACTAGATTGTATCATTCCTTGACGAGTAGGCGAAAATTCTTGCGTGACAGTTTTCTGTATCATGTGAGATAAATTATTCCATCGGTACCCTTGAAAAAAAAGCGAACTTTCACTCTCTTCATTCCAAGTAAATGCCTTGTATACTATCCCATCTTCTAAAGTTATCTTACCATAAGTTGCCTCTTTGTTGAGCAAAGAATTTTTAAAGTGAAAATCACATATGTTTTCTGAACATTCAACTTCCTCATAGGAAACGGCCCACATTTTTACCCTCAACTCATTTGCTACACTTGTTGTATGATACAAAATCGCATTTTCAATTGAATCAAAGCATTCTGGTTTTTGGAATGCGATGGTGACTTCTTCCGTTTTTTCCGTGATGATCAACAAATTGAACAGATCAATCAAGCTGTTGAAACTTTTTTAGCAGAGATAGAACGAGAGATAAAACAACTCTCAACAAAAGCTGCTTAACCTTATGGGGGTGTTTTGTTCCCCGCATATCTACGAGCACCCCCACCCTTCTTAACACTTTCAAGTAATGCGTGATTCACGCCACACGTGAATTGCATCTCAATGTAAGGAGAAAAGATATGGCGCCTCGTCCAGCTGCTATAACGCAACCAGCCATTGCACGGGCTTTAAGAGAAGCTAAAAAACAAGGTTGTGAACTCGTAGAAATCAAACCTACTGGTGAACTGCTTATCTATCTTAAATCCGATATTCCAATACCAAATTCAGTTAGCCACCCAGACAAACTTTTAGATTTGTCAAAGAATGAATATTACGAAACCGCACTCTCTAAGATGTAAAATACCATGCCAAAACCACGTCCTCCTCATCTTGTCAAAGAAGTCACACGTCATGGTAAAATTATATGGTATGTACGTATTGGTCATGGACCACGTATTAGAATCCGCGGAACCTATGGAACGCAAGAGTTTGTTGACAACTACAAAAGCGCACTTGCCGAGTTACAAGGGCTTATACTTCCTAAATCAAAAACCGGTAAACTTGTTGAAGGGTTATTTGCATGGCTACTTAAACAATACTTTAACAGCTCTAATTGGCATAGCTACTCTAAAGCTACAAAGAAACAAAAAGAATACATTCTTATGAATGATATGCGACTCCATAGGAAACATTCCATACCAAGCAATTGAAAAGAAACATATCATAGCCGGTGTTGAACGGCGCAAAGAAACACCAGCAATGGCTAGAGACTTTCTACAATCCCTAAATGGGCTTTTTAATTGGGCGATTGATCAAGGTCTTTTGGAAAATAATCCAGCTTTAGGAACAAAAAGACGCCCCCTCAAAAACAAAGAGAGATTTCCTGTTTGGACAGAAGAAGATGTCGAAAAATATTATCAAAGATGGCATCATGGTACCCATGAACGTGTCTGGATTGATGTTCTTTTATATACGGGCTTGCGTCGTGATGATGCGGTACGAATTGGCTGGAAAGATGTCAATGATAATATCATTCACCTCAAAACAGAAAAAAGTAAATTTCAAACAGATGTTTTTCTTCCTATTTTTCCAGAATTAGCCAAAATGCTTGAAGCAGGTCCCATAGGTGATGAAACATTCATTTGTGGTAAATGCGGGAAAAAAATACCCAAAAATAGGTTCGGATTTACATTTTATAATGTGTGTACCAAAGCAGGTATCAAAAAATCGGCGCATGGATTGAGAAAATTAGCAGCAAAACGTGGCCGCTAATTCTGGTGCAACAGTATCACAACTTAAAGCAATTTTTTGCTGGACAAATGATGCTATGGCATCTCTTTACACAAAGAGCGCAGACCGTAAAAAACTCGCTCTTGCAACCATAAAAAAGCTTCAAAAAGATGAGGGATAGAGGCAAAAAAACTCAATAGAATCAGGAATAACCTATTCTCTCATATTAGACATAAATATTTTATTTTACACATACTTGTGAATGAATCGGCTTTTAAAACTTTGTCTTCTAAAGTTTACGCTTTCTGACTCTGCATAATTTAGCGTTTTTAAGTTCTATTCTTGAAAAACTATGTAATACCTTCACAAACTATCTATTGATCTAAGGGTAGAGCTCAATAATTTTTTCTTCCATTCAAATTAACTTTTTGCTTATCCCACAGAAAAAGCATTACAAATATACTTAATTTCCAGTCATATCTAGAAGAGATTTTAAACTATCGATGCAAATCTTACATAAATTTTTATTCAAATAGTGCAAATCAGCCATTCCCTCCAAGGTACTCTTTAGACGCACTAAATATCTGAATATTTTTATTTAAAAAATTAAAATCTTTTAAAGAGCTTTCTTATTGAATTGTACTTAATTTAAACTCAATAAAAACTTTCCTTGAATATATATGTCATTCTTACAAATTTATCTCTCATAAACTGTCAGAGTAATAACATTTTCTTTTCGACAATATAAACGATCTAAATAAAATAAATATCTGGAAAGGTAAAATAATTCAAAAATACACGACCGGAATTTAATATAATTTATCAAACATTTTCAACTAAACATTTCTTATTATTACGAAAACGATTGTTAGAACTTAAAAAAAATATTGCTTTGTAAAAAATTTTTAAACAGGAAAAAAATGATAAATATCATAATTACCTTTCATTTTTTCAGAAAAAACTATCATGTTTAAAAATGAAACTCTTAGATAACACACTCAAAGAATTAACTTATGAAGAATTATTTTAATTGAAACTTAAATAGTTTTACAAAGAACGCTTTAAAATGCGTATTAAAATGATTGACCTTTTACAAGAAATTTGTCAAAAAGCATATCTAGTTTGGAGGGGTGGCCGAGCGGTTTAAGGCACCGGTCTTGAAAACCGGCGTGCAGGAGACTGTACCGTGGGTTCGAATCCCACCCCCTCCGCCACAGCACTTTTATGGTGCTATAACTTTTTGATTTTATATGACTTTTTTAAAGGTTCGGGATAAATAATTGTAGCTTGCCAGCGGGTTTTGTATATTTTGCCACTAGGTTTTGTACCAATTCATTTTTTTTCAAAGAGTTTTAAAGGTGT
>NZ_JBHIPJ010000069.1:0-2392 GCF_042195945.1 Bartonella sp. AP30XZML
ACAAATAACGGCATCATCAAAAACACGTGATTCATCACAAATGTAAGCAGAGCCACTTATTTTTGCATTGCCTCCGACATGGGCATCATCACAAATGACAGCATTATCAGAAATATGAGCATGATCAGTGACACGGGCGTTATCATAAATTTGTGCATTGCCTTCAATTACAACGGCGTTGTTAGCATGCGCATTACCAGACAGCTTTGCATTGTCCTTTAATGTCATACCTTCAAAAATAGCATTCCCATAAATTTGAGCATTACCATAGACATCAACAAAAAAGCTTTTTACTTTAGCATTTCCAAAGACGCGTGCATTTTGAAAGACCCGAGCTTTATTATACACCCAGCAATTACCTTCATGAGATANAGGCTCTAATTCGAGTTAAGAAATGACCATCGATATATTCACAATCATCAATAAATTCATATTTTTTTGCAGGCTCTTGTTGATTAACAGACGCGGTTTCATTTGCAATATTAGAGATAACGGGGGTGTTGTTTGAGATATTTTTCATACTAAGATTCCTAGTTATTTAAAGTTTTCAATTGACACTCTATAAGAGCGCCGGGCGTTGAAAACACGGTAACTAGTCCGTCGTCACACTTTTCTCATAAAAGAGTATTGTATGGTATGACCACACCCGACAAAGCTCTCATATACTAACAAAAGCATAAAAGAAAGTCAGTATTTAAAAGACATGGGAGAGGTCGTATCGTAACCTACCCGCTAGTTATTAAGTGTTTTCAGCACTTGAGTATTTATATAACAAAATACGTATTTATTGTCAAACAATATTTTATCTTTTTTATGTTTTTTTTATTTTTTAAATACGTTATGTATTGATAATATCTTATGCTTATTAATTGCTTCTTTTATATTTATATGCTTTTAAAGCTATATTATAGGTTTTATGAAACGATTGCGTTATTTTCTGAATCTATACATTTATAATATTTAGAAACGCTCTCATAATGCGTATTTTAAACTTTATAACCTATCAATTTTGTCACTAAATGATTTTTAAGATTTCTGTTAATTTCTTTTAATAACACATTTTAGACTTAACAGCCTTTTATAGGGACTGTCTTTATAACAAACGATTTCATTTGCATTTTTGTATTCTCTATAGCTGTTATGTTCTTTATAGCCATGGCATCATTTTTCATTTTCATAAGAGAAATGATAAATAGGATAATTGCGATTTATTGTCTGTTATGAAAACATCTCAATAGAAACTAATCATTATAGAGATGAGCAAAATCCCTTTTAATAAACTTTTGTCAGTCTTGTCAGTTCTTTTTAGAACCTATATCATTTTTTTTAAATGAGAGAAAATTAAAATCATTATATTTCAATATATTATTTTTATCAATTTTTCAAAAAAACAACCTATATCAATAGTACAACCTATAAATTCAACTAATGCTCTATGTTTTGTAAGGTTTTTGGGGGGGGGAAACCTTCAAAACCTATAAGTAATATAAGAAAATGAATATACATAACCCTCTTTAAACAAAGCTTTTGAAAAGGATAAAGCTATCATTTTAAATTACGGTATAATCTCTTAAAGGCAATCCAAATAAGAGTATCTAAAAGTGCAAATGATTTCTTTTTAGAATAACGCATATTAAGATTATATGTAAGCAATGTATAAAGGGGGTATAGATTATGGTTATAAGCTCTATACCCCTTATGCGTTTATCATACCCATTATGTGAGCATGCTTTATAAGTTATTCAGTTTCTCTTATTTCCAATTTTGGTAAGTTTTTTACGATTTTCATTGTCTCTAAACTTACCGTAATAACCCTTTGAAACAACTCTAGAGGGTAGGCAGGGTTACCAACGGTTTCAACAGCATAGCGATTGGCATCATTGACAATGCCGCTCTTCTTATCAGTCTTAACGCATTGACGCCCCATAATCCATTCAAGAGCAGGCTTGCCATTGACGATATACTCATAAGCTTCAAGAGGGATATCTGTGATGATGATATTGCTATTATAAATAACAGTGGTTTTATCCTTTTTCTTACTATCCTTAATTTTTGCGAATTCATTTCAGTCACATAATAAAACTTTTCTGGATTAGAGATCTCTGTAAATTTTGGATTGCCCTTTTTAAAGGTCACGGGATAAGGTTCTACAGTTTCATAATTCATGTGCAAATGACCCAGTTCACGCCCTGCTGTCACAAACTTCCAAAAATCATCAGCAGTTTTTACGCAAGGGATACGAGGCAATTCTTTAGAGAGGTTATCAGCATAACGAGCACGGTAATCTTCCGAATGCAAAAGACCATAAACGTAATAGAACAAATCATCTTTAGTGATTATTTCATTCGGATAAGCAGCTTTAAAATGTGCTAATCCTTCATCAGTAATGGCA
>NZ_JBHIPJ010000070.1:0-2958 GCF_042195945.1 Bartonella sp. AP30XZML
TAACGAACAAAACATCACAACAATTATCCGCGAAAATGGTTATCGTCTTTGGGGTAATCGCACCCTTTCAAGTGATACAAAGTTTGCTTTCTTATCGGTGGTGAGAACCGCAGATATGATCAATGACGCCATTTTGCGCGGGCATCTATGGGCTGTCGACCGCAATATCAAAAAAACCTACATGAATGATGTCAGTGAAAGCGTCAATGCCTATTTGCGTGATTTGAAAGCACAAGGCGCCATTCTTGGTGGGCGCTGTACGCCTGATCTAGAGCTTAACACAGCAAGCGCCATTGAGAGCGGTAGAGTCTATTTCAATGTCGAATTCACCCCCACAACACCCGCAGAACATATCACGTTCCGTTCACGCATTGTGAATGATTATTTAGAGGAGATTTTTTAATGGCTATCCCCGTTTTACCAAGAGTTTTGAAATATTTTAACATTTTTGTCGACGGTATTCCCTATCAAGCAAAATGTGAAAGCGTAACATTACCGAATTTGAACTTGGTTGTTGAAAGTTATCGCGGCGGTGGCATGGATAGCTCCATTGAAGTTGACCTTGGTCTTGAAACCCTCACGCTTAGCATGACCATTTCTGATTGCTCTCCAGAGTTAATGGCACTCTTAGGGCGCACTGATGTCGACATTTCATTACGAAGTTCAATGCAAGCGCAAGGCACACCAGCAGAAGGTGTTGTCATTACCATGAGAGGACTATGCAAAGGCTTTGAAATGGCAGAATGGCAACCGGGGAGCAAAGCAACATCCACGGCTACATTCACATTACAGTATTTCAAATATGTCCAGAAGGACGTTGAAATTGTTGAGATAGACGTCCTCAACTTGGTGAGAAAATTCAATGGCGTCAATCAACTCGCAGACCATAGAGACAACATAGGATTATAAAAATGACAGTCCAAACAAGCATTACACATAAATTATTGATACCTGTTACTTTTGAAGGAAAAGAGCACACCGAAATTACTTTACAGCGCCCCAAAACAAAAGATGTGCAAGCAATCGACAAAAAAGAAGGCATAGAGCAAACAATCGCTATGATCGCACGTCTTTCTGGATGGGCACATGAAGCGGTTGGAGAACTCGATATTAATGACTTGTCGAGCATTGGAGAGATTTTGGAGTCTTTTATCAAGCGGCGGGATACCTCGACTGGGAAACCGCCGCTAAACTCATAGCCGATATTACCATTGTTTTTCATTGGCCACTTTCAGACATGATGGAAATGGAACCGCAAGAACTCATATTCTGGCGAAAACAAGCAGCAGAAAGGTATAAGATAAAATGAGTGAAAAAGTTGCTGATGCAAAGGTGAGATTGTCTCTTGAAGACAAACTCACCGCACCTCTCAAACATCTTCAAAAAAAATTCGACACATTGTCAAAAACACTCTCACATAGTTTGGGTATTCCGCGCTTTTCTGCTGCTGTCAAAAACATGACAAAAAGCCTTCATGGTGTTCAAAGTGCTCTTGGAGTGGCGGCAAGCCGTGCTTCAGTCTTTACTGGTGTCTTGGGGCTTGCTGATGGTGGTCTTGTGGCAAGTGTAGCCGCCCTCACCATGAAAACCATGCATCTGGGCGATAGTCTTTATCACGCATCACACCATTTAAATATGAGTGTTGCATCACTTCAATTATGGGGTGATGCAGCCGATAATTCAGGCACTTCTGCCGAACTTTTTCAACAATCCTTAGCGGTTTTAAATAGGCGTTCAGCACAAGCATATGCCGGACAAAAAAGAGGCATGATGGGCTTTGAAGCGCTTGGCATTTCTGTCAAAAACACTTCTGGAAAACTCAAATCCACTTCTGTCTTGTTAGAAGAAATTACCGACAAGATGAGTAAGATGAAAAGCCAAGCACAAAGACAGCATATTGCTGCTCTGCTGTTTGGGGGTGATGGTAAAGAAATGGCGACCATGCTTGCACAAGGCATGGCACCCATTAAAGAGCTGTTTGCAAAGGCGCGAAAAGGAAAATGGCTGATAGGTGCCGATGTTGCACGCTATGCAGCAGATTTAAGTGACAAGCTTGGTGCCTTTAAGAAAAAAATAGGCGGTATCGCGAGCTTTATTGGCGCGCGTTTCATGCCCGTGATTAATGATATGATTGACGGTTTTTCAAAGTTGATTGATGAAAACCGCGACCTCATTCAAACAACCGTTGCGAGCTGGGCAAAAACCTTAAAAAAAGTCCTTAATGATTTGCTTAATCCTACCTCTGATTTAAGAAAAGGCATCAGTGATCTCACAGAGAGGATTAAAGGCTGGTTCCAATGGATGGAGCCGTTGATTGGTGAAATAACCCTTTTCAAGGTAGGACTTGTGGCACTTGGTTCGTTCATTTTTGGTCCACTCATTGCCGCGTTAGCCGCAGCGGGAGCAGCGTTTGTCACACTTGGCTATGCAATCATGACCACACCTATCGGCTGGATACTTGGTGGTATTGCAGCAGTTATTGCACTGTGTAAATACTGGGATGAAATAGATTTCCGGTTGGTTGCATCATTAGCTGTAATTGGTGCAGCGTTTGTTAAGCTTGGTATCATCATGATGTCCTCTCCTATCACTTGGGTAATTGGTGGCATTGTTGCGCTTATTGCTGTTCTATATGTGCTTTACAAATATTGGGACAAAATAAAAAGCTTGTTGGTAGCATCATTAGCTGTAATTGGTACAGCATTCGCCGCGCTTCGCATCGTCATGATGTCTACTCCCATAGGCTGGATAATAGGCGGCATTACAGTGCTTATTGCTACTGGATATCTACTCTACAAAAACTGGAATACCGTAATAAGCTTCTTAGGAAAGCTATGGAATTCTTTTTACAGCTTATGTAGTAACATTTTCAATAACCTCTTTACGCTCTTTAAAAACTTTTCACCACTCTATTGGATAGCAAAAGGAATCAATGAACTCATTAAATGGTTGCTTGGC
>NZ_JBHIPJ010000071.1:0-1056 GCF_042195945.1 Bartonella sp. AP30XZML
AATGTTGCGGATGCGTTAGCAGGAGTAGGGACGTCTTTCACGAATATTCATAAAGAAATTAACAAAGTTGTTGGTGATAGCTTAGTTAAACAAGATGAAAAGACGCATGTTATTAGCATTGGAGGCGAAAAAAGTGGCACGAGCATTACCCTTTCCAATATTGATGGAGCGGAACGGACTCTTTCTGGAGTGCGTGGTGGAGCGATTTCAGAAACATCGACGGATGCGGTGAATGGTTCACAGCTTTATTCTATGAGTAATGTCTTAGCGTCCTATTTAGGAGGAGGAGCCGGCTATAAGGATGGGAAATGGAGTGCACCGGAATTCAAGGTTGCACAATTTAAGAGTGACGGTAGTTCAGATGAGAAGACGAGCTATGATAATGTTGCGGCTGCGTTTGATGGTGTGAATATAGGTATGACCAATATCAACAATCGTATTCATGATGTTGAGAAGAATGTTGCGTCCAATGGTTTAAATTGGAATGAAACTGAAGGAGCGTATGACGCGAAGCATGATGACAAGTCGAGCAAGATTAAGAATGTCTTAGCTGGTAAAGTTGAAGAGAATTCACAAGAAGTTGTGAATGGAGGTCAGCTATGGGAGACGAATGAGAAAGTGAAAGAGGTTGAAAAGAAAGTAGATACGATTGATCAACATGTAAAAGATATTACAACAACGGTTATGGATGGAGCGGTTAAATATGACAAAGATGATGATGGTAAAAAGACGAATAAGGTTACGTTAGTAGGAGGCAATGACAGCGAACCTGTTATGATAGATAATGTAGCGGATGGAAAGATTGAAACAGGTTCTCAGCAAGCTGTTAATGGTGGTCAGTTGCATGATTATACTGAAGAGCAGATGAAGATAGTTCTTGAAGATGCCAATAAGTATACGGATGAGAAAGTTTCTCATATTGTAAAAGATGGAGTTAATGAGGCTAATTCGTATACGGATATGAAGTTTGAGACATTGAATTATGCTATTGAGGATGTTCGCAAGGAAGCAAGACAAGCTGCTGCTATTGGTCTAGCGGTGTCCAACTTACGTTAC
>NZ_JBHIPJ010000072.1:0-2424 GCF_042195945.1 Bartonella sp. AP30XZML
AGTTTTGAAATATTTTAACATTTTTGTCGACGGTATTCCCTATCAAGCAAAATGTGAAAGCGTAACATTACCGAATTTGAATTTGGTCGTTGAAAACTATCGTGGCGGAGGCATGGATAGCTCCATTGAAGTTGACCTTGGTCTTGAAACCCTCATTCTCACCATGACCATTTCTGATTGCTCTCCAGAGTTGATGGCACTGTTGGGGCGCACTGATGTCAACATTTCATTACGCAGTTCAATGCAAGCGCAAGGCACACCTGCAGAAGGTGTTGTCATTACCATGAGAGGACTATGCAAAGGCTTTGAAATGGCAGAATGGCAACCGGGGAGCAAAGCTACATCCACGGCTACATTTACATTGCAGTATTTTAAATATGTCCAGAAGGACGTTGAAATTGTTGAGATAGACGCCCTCAACATGGTGAGGAGATTCAATGGCGTCAATCAACTCGCAGATCATAGAGAAAACTTAGGATTATAAAAATGACAGTACAAACAAGCATTACACATAAATTACTTGTACCGATTACCTTTGAAGGAAAAGAACATACCGAAATCACCTTACGGCGCCCGAAATATAAAGACTTAAAAGCGACCTTTAAGGAAGACGATGCTGATCAGTTAGAATTCATTACTTCACGCCTTTCTGGCTGGCCTATAGATGCCGTTGAGGAAATTGATCCTTATGACATGGAAGATATTCGTGAGATTATAGATTTTTTTTCAAGTCGGCGGGCTTCCAAGACTGCGAAACTGCCGCGAAACTCATAGCCGATATTGCCATTGTTTTTCATTGGCCACTTTCAGACATGATGGAAATGGAACTGGAAGAATTGGTCTTTTGGCGAAATCAAGCAGCAGAAAGGTATAAGACAAAATGAGTGAAAAAGTTGCTGATGCAAAGGTGAGATTATCTCTTGAAGACAAACTCACCGCACCTCTCAAACATCTTCAAAAAAAATTCGATACATTGTCAAAAACACTCTCACTGAGATTGAGTATTCCGCGCTTTTCTGCTGCTGTCAAAAACATGACGTCAAGTTTGAAAGGTGTTCAAAGTGCTCTTGGAGTGGCGGCAAGCCGTGCTTCAGTCTTTACTGGTGCTTTAGGGCTTGCCGGTGGTGGTCTTGTGGCAAGTGTGACCGCCGTTACCATGAAAACCATGCATCTGGGCGATAGTCTTTATCACGCATCACGCCATTTAAATATGAGTGTTGCATCACTTCAATTATGGGGTGATGCAGCCGATAATTCAGGCACTTCCGCCGAACTCTTTCAACAATCCTTAGCGGTTTTAAATAGGCGTTCGGCACAAGCATATGCCGGACAAAAAAGAGGCGTGATGGGCTTTGAAGCACTTGGCATTTCTGTCAAAAACACTTCTGGAAAACTCAAATCCACTTCTGTCTTGTTGGAAGAAATTACCGACAAGATGAGTAAGATGAAGAATCAAGCACAAAGACAGCATATTGCTGCTCTGTTGTTTGGTGGTGATGGTAAAGAAATGGCTACCATGCTTGCACAAGGCATGGCACCCATTAAAGAGCTGTTTGCAAAGGCGCGGAAAGGAAAATGGCTGATAGGTGCCGATGTTGCACGCTATGCCGCAGATTTAAGTGATAAGCTTGGTGCTTTTAAGAAAAAAATAGGCGGTATCGCGAGCTTTATTGGCGCGCGTTTCATGCCCGTCATCAATGACATGATTGACGGTTTTTCAAAGTTGATTGATGAAAACCGCGACCTCATTCAAACAACCGTTGCTGGATGGGCTAAAAGCGTAAAAAAAGTCTTTAATGATTTGCTTAATCCTACCTCTGATTTGAGAAAAGGTATCAGTGATCTCACAGAGAGGATTAAAGGCTGGTTCCAATGGCTAGAACCTCTGATTGGTGAAATAACCCTCTTTAAGGTAGGACTTGTAGCACTTGGTTCATTCATTTTTGGTCCACTCATTACCGCATTAGCCGCAGCGGGAGCAGCGTTTGTCACACTTGGCTATACTATAATGACGACACCTATCGGTTGGCTAATTGGCGGCATCGCAGCTCTTGTTGTAGTCTATAAATATTGGGATAAACTCAATGGCTGGGTAGCCGCATCTTTAGCCGCAGTTGGAGTAGTTCTTATAGCTTCAGTTATTCCAGCAATAATCGCCGCTGCATCCTCTTTTATATCGCTTGGTATCGCAATCATGACCACTCCTATCGGCTGGATCATTGGCGGTATTGCTGCCCTTGTTGGAGCTGGATATCTACTCTACAAAAATTGGGATACGGTAGTAAGCTTCATAAGCAACTTGTGGGATTCTTTTTACAGCTTATGTAGTAATATTTTCAATAATCTCTTTACGCTCTTTAAAAACTTTTCACCACTCTATTGGATAGCAAAAGGAATCAATGAACTCATTAAATGGTTGCTTGG
>NZ_JBHIPJ010000073.1:0-1051 GCF_042195945.1 Bartonella sp. AP30XZML
AGCCATCTTTGTCTCCTTAATGCTGTAAAGTTTCTCCGGTGTGATCAACACCGCAGCTCTTGCAAATTTTCGACATTGGGGCGTGTTGCTCTTGCATTAATCTCTGCAAGCGCTCGGGATAAAAAAAATCTTCGGGGCGCAAATCTATCCCATGATCACGTGCGTAGGTTAAAATTTTTTGCTGGTGCTTTGCTGGTATAAAACTATGCCATCTAGAAACAGACGACACATCTCTTTGCACTATGGTTGCTACAGTTTTGAAACCACCTAAATATTTTATGATTAATCTCGCAGGCATATGTAATCTCCATAACAGCGCAATAAATAATTGCACTTTTTACATATGTCAACAAAAAATGCACCTTTCACATTTTTGCATTTTACGTATTTTTAAGGATAATGTTTAGATTATGAGTAGCAATATTGAAAAAAGCATCCAACAATGGCTAGAAAAAAAATTAAACGAGCGCGGACACGGTGCTCAAATAGAATTAGCAGCCTACTTGGGAATCCATCAATCCACTATAAGCAGAATGATTAATCCTTACAAAAATGGAAAATCAAGAAGCATTAGTATTGGAGAATTAGTTAAAATAGCCGAGTTTTTTAACGAACCCCCCCCAAATTTCTTCAATGATGTTGATCAAGAGTTTATGAATTTTTATCGTGATCTTTCTGAAGAAAACAAAAAGTCTGTGATCTTATATATTGAGTTTTTAAGGCAATCAAAAGATAAGTAATAGTTTCCTTTTCTTTCTGAGAAAACCCTTTTAAAAGATTAGAATCTTGTTCCACTATTTGCATTTTGTATCTCCATAAATTGTGGATAGTGCATTTTTAAAAAAAACATACCTAACATAAATATGCACTTTTTACATTTTTATGTTGACACTTGCACTTTTTACATATAATCACTCCATATCTTAGAAAATAACTTTTGCCAATAGGCTGTATGGAGGCATTTGTGAAAAAACCAGTGTTTATAAATTCTGATGAAATTCTCTTAGTGATGTGCGAAAATGAAGAGCAAAATCTCGCTAAATCTGGTCCT
>NZ_JBHIPJ010000074.1:0-1460 GCF_042195945.1 Bartonella sp. AP30XZML
AAGGCCAACTTGATAAAGAATTGAAAGATCTTTCGAATAGCCTTCAGTCTGATGATTCAGCCGTTGTTCATTACGATAAAAAAGATGGTGATAATGGCGGCATTAATTACACGAGTGTGACTTTAGGTGGTAAAGATAAGGCAGCTGTAGGTCTTCATAATGTTGCTGATGGTAAGATTGCTGACAAGTCACGTGATGCAATCACGGGTGGACAGGTTAATACCATAGCTTCGGATTTATCANACAGGTTAATACCATAGCTTCGGATTTATCAAAGATTTTAGGTGGCGCTGTATCTTTTGATGGCAAAAACTTTACAGGACCAACGTATGACTTATCGACAGTTTCTAAAGAGGGTAATGTAACAAATAAATCGTATGAAGGTGTTGAAACAGCCTTTAAAGGACTTGATGAGAATATCAAAACCGTTAACGATCGTATTAAGGAAGTCTCAGAAGGAGTTTCACAGGATTCTTTATCATGGAGTAATCAGAGTAATGCTTTTGTAGCCTTGCATGGAAAAGAAGGTGAAAAGACAAACAGCAAGGTCACATCGCTGGCTGATGGTTCTCTAGTGGCGGGTTCGAGCGATGCGGTTACGGGTGGACAGATTAATACCATAGCTGCGAGTTTAGCAAAAATTTTAGGAGGCAAAGCATCGTTTAGTGCTGATGGCACTTTTACAGCTCCCAGCTATGACTTATCGACAGTTTCTAAAGAGGGTGATGTAACAAATAAATCATATGAAGGTGTTGGAACCGCTTTTTCAGCTCTTGATGCAAATATCAAGAATGTGAATGCACGGATTAAAGAGGTTTCACAAGGAGTTGCACAGGATTCTTTGGTATGGAGCAAGGATGCAAATGCCTTTAGTGCGCAGCATGGAGAAAAAGAGGATAAAAAAAAATAGCAAAATTACCTCTCTTGAAAATGGTAAACTTTCAGAGGAATCAACTGATGCCGTGAATGGTTCACAGCTCCATTCTACGAACACAGCCCTTGCGGAGTATTTCGGTGGTAATGCCAAGTATGAGGATGGCAAATGGACGAAACCTGATTTCAAAGTTGCACAATTTGATGCTGATGGCACAGAAGGTGACAAGAAGACTTATCACAATGTTGCTGCTGCTTTTGAAGGTGTTAACAGTGCTTTCACCACTCTGAATGAAGAGATTGTCGATGTAAGAGACAGTATCCTTGTTAAGCAAGAAGAAGAGGTGACGTTAAGTCGTAGTCTTCGTGCAGGGGGAACAGGTGTTATCACCATAGGTAAGGCAGCAGGCGGTACGGAAGTAAGTATTCTTAACAATGAAGGTAAGGAACGGACAATTACCGGTGTGAGTACTGGTGAACTTTCAGAAAGTTCAACGGATGCGGTTAATGGTTCACAGCTTTTTACAACCAATAAAAATGTTACTAAGGTTGCTGAGCATACAGCAAAATATTTTGGCGGAGGTGCC
>NZ_JBHIPJ010000075.1:0-1287 GCF_042195945.1 Bartonella sp. AP30XZML
CCCCAATGTCGAAAATTTGCAAGAGCTGCGGTGTTGATCACACCGGAGAAACTTTACAGCATTAAGGAGACAAAGATGGCTGTAGAAAAGAAATACGAACTTACTGATGAAACAATTGAGTTTAGAGGGAAAACTCTTCACCGCATTCGTGCATTGAGAAGCTTTGGAAAAGTTAAAGCAGGTGATGTTGGTGGTTTTGTAGAGAGTGAAGGCAACCTCTCTCATGAGGGCGATTGTTGGGTTGGGAATAGGGCATGGGTTTATGGTGATGCACGTGTTTTTGGCAATGCCAAGGTTCTTGGTTTTTCTCATGTTTATGACAATGCCCGTGTTTATGAGAATGCCAATGTTCTTTTAGCAGCTGCGATTTATGGCAACGCCAAGGTTTGTGGTAATGCGCATGTATTTGGCAATGCCAAGGTTTGTGATGAAGCTGCGGTTTTTGGTAATGCTTACGTTTACGATAATATCCATGTTTATGGCAGCGCCAAGGTTTATGGCAACGCCAAGGTTTGTGGTTATGCCAAGGTTTGTGATGCTGCTAAGGTGTTCGGTCATGCCGTGGTTTATGGTAAGGCCAAGATTTATGGAAATGCATATGTTTGCGGCACTGAAGAATATGGTGGCGACAGAGTTTATATGTGTTCACATAATGCAAATGAAGCGCATAAGAATGATGATGGTAAGCCTCGTGTAGAGCTTATACCGCCGTTGGCACTGCTTGAAATTGGTAAAGTTTTAGAGTTTGGGGCAAAGAAGTACGGAGCAAACAATTGGCGTAATGGCATGCACTGGAGCAAGTTTCACGGTGCTGCTTTACGTCATTTATTAGCATGGTTTGGTGGAGAGCATAAGGATGCTGAGAGTGATTTATCACACTTGGCACATGCGGCTTGTTGTATTCTTTTTTTAATGGAATGCGAAGCACAACAGATTGGTCATGATGACCGCCCTCATAAAAATTAAAGGAGATAAAGATGAGTTCGAATGAAATTTTATGGATAGAAGTGGTTTCAGTTTTGCTCTTAAGCGGAGTGATGTTTTGTATTGCATTGCATTATCGCGCGCAGGTTAAGGCACTTAAAGAGCAGGTTCAAGATATTAAGAAAAAAATGAAAGAGAATGAGTTTAGGTATTTAATGGAAAGCAAGCAGACAATTGATGAATGTGATGCGGATCTTGAAGAACGTGACAAGGAAATTAAAGAACTGAAGCAAGAGATTGAAGAACGTGACGAGGAAATTAAACAACTGAAACAAAAGACTGAAGAGCATGAAAAGGCGTTCA
>NZ_JBHIPJ010000076.1:0-19388 GCF_042195945.1 Bartonella sp. AP30XZML
CTTACATATAATCCTGAAAGGATAGTCTATATGCGTTATTCTAAAAAGAAGAAACTTGCAATTTTAGATACTCTTATTTGGATTGCCTTTAAAAGATTATATCGTAATCTAAAATGATAGCTTTGTTTAAAGAGGGTTATGTATATTCACTTTTCTTATAGGTTTTGAAGGTATAAAAACCGTCAAAACCCCCTCAAAACGTATATTATTAGTTGAATTTATAGGTTGTGTTATCAATATGAGTTGTTTTTTTAAGATCTGTAAAATCTTAACCTATTGAAAAATAACATTTTTAATTTTTATCGTTTTTTATCTAAAAGAGGCAACCGTCAAAACTCAAAACCCCTTCAAAACCTATAGAGATTGTGTTTTGGATATCTTTGACACAAGATAAAAGGAGCATGTTTCTTCTTTAAAAAATTATAAAACAAAAACCCTCAAAGATACTTTGTAAACCCTCTGTTGGTACGATAAGATCTTTGAAGGTTTTAAGGATAACAAAAGATTACAATGACTTCATTGTTTGATGCTGTTGTTTTTAACGAAAGGGTGCCATTCATAACGTATGGTAGGTCGACCGCCTTGAGAGCTATTTTCGCTTGCTATTTGACGAATATGATTGGAGCGACATAAGAGCTCTAAAGCTTGCTTAACGGCTCTATTATCTGTTAAACCGATCCAACTTCTTTGATGAATATCACGTAAAGTAAAAACATCGGGTAAATGATCACAGCGCTCGACAATTAATTTTGCACGCTCTGCTGTTAATGTATCATTCGCCGCATAAAGACATTTTGCATGGCTTATCAGATATTTTTCCCAACGCAAAGCTGTTTGAAGGGCATAGAGTCCAATTTCAAAACGACCACTATCAAGAAGTTCAAAAATCAACGCAAGGCTTGCTATGGGTCTTTGGTATTTTTAAAAGATGCGATTGTAAGCTTTCAGAAAGGTTATTCTCTTTAGCTTTTTTAAAAATCTTTTGCATCCACTCACGAAAGATCTCTTGAGCATCAGCAGAAAAACGCATGACAAGCGGGTGTTCAGGAGAACCAAGGGGTTTATCATAATGAGAACGTATTAAGCTAAGAGGAGATGCCAAATTCTCAAAGGAGAAGTGCAATGCACCTTTACGAGTTTTTTGGACTTCATGATTTTTTGTACAACATTATGCCCCCCAAGATTATGTGCCCTTAAGCAGCTACAGTCGTTGATACAATATCCTCAGCAAGCATTTGTTCATCTTGCACATATATTTTTAGTATTTTTAATAATTTTTTTTGGAAGATTTCTTGATACGGCACGCGATACATCAGTGCTAACGTTCTCTTAAAAAACACACAGATAATTAATCAGCTTCAAAAAACAACCTTACCAATGAAGTACTAGCTAGAGGGTTGCATGCACAACGCAATAATGGCACACTGATTCCCACAAGCGTGCTTCACATATTGCACGCATAGCCTGTACAGAGTCTACCGCTCCTAAATACTCAAACGTAAAAACGTAATGCTACTGGATCGTATAGTGACCGCAGTTGCACCCTTAAACACCGGTTCCTCCCCATATCATAATGCTTGACAAAAGCATCATGCCATCATAGCAACGGCTTTGCGTAGGGGTCCCACAACATAGTTCTACAAACTGTTGACGCATTGCCAAGCTAACAGTTTTCTTGCCCACCTACGCCAATGAGACCATCACTATCCTCTTTTTGAATCGTAAAACAAAATGATTTCCCATGAGCGATAAACCATCTGCTCGAAGTCCAGCTAGCTCAAACTCATAGCATTCTAAACCTTTAGGCTCGCTCTTCCCCCAAGGGGGCATAGTCAGATATATCACTTCCCTCACCTATTCACGCGCTGGGATAAAAAAAATCTGAAACTACGAGGCAACGCTGCATTTGTATGCAGCGTTGTTGTTAGGTATAAGCTTCTATTGAGATAGTTCTAATGGGAAGCCCCCACAGCTAATGGTATAGGGATTAATTTGGATTCTTTCGAAATGTTATATATAAATTTAATGTGCCGCCCCAAAACACACCACCAGTGAACCCACTTAAAAGACCAAAAAGAAGGTTAAAATCAAATGCATATTTCAAATCAGGTACAACCTTGAGAAAAACAATCAATGTGAATTTGATGACAAAAGCGATAAGAATAAATGTCAGCGTCAACGGCGTACCAGGCAGAATAATGAAATCCGTTCCTTCTTTGATTTTTAAACGCGCAGTAGCACGCCAGAGCAACCAGCCAACGCCAAAGCCGATCATCAGCCCTGCCAACATTGCGATTGCTCCCCAGCGCGGGAAGACCAGCTGGTTAATCACATCGCTTGCGCCCAAAAAAAGAAAGACGAACGGCAAGAGAAAAAGGCGGTAAACCTTCGTTTCCCTATCTTTCAATGCGATTATTCCCCTCGCGATGAGAAAAATAAGCAAAATCCAAGCCCATAAAGGGGTTCCGGTCAGAATGTTAAACAATGACATATTATGCTCCATGATGTTTGATGCGATAAAAATATTGCATGATGTTAGGAAAATATTTAGAAAAAAGAATACCAGTACAAATTAAACCCATAGTGATTAACCAAATCTGGGGGGTCCATGTAAAAAAAGCCACTAGAAAACCATTGGCAAAAAAGATGATTACCCAAATCCATGTAATATATTTATTGATGAGATAAAATAGGATATGTTTGCGTTTTTCTTCAGAAACACCAGCACTGGCATAAAAAATGGTAAAGGGTTTCTTTACCAGCAAGCTAATCAATGAAACCAGAGCAAGTGACAGATAGCAAAAAACTGTGGGGTAGTTCAGTAAAAGTGTAGACCATCCAGCGAAATAATTAACAAACAGGACAATAAATGTCAGAATGTTAGTAATCATCACAGGTTCTCCCTGCCGGACAATTTTAATATTCACAGCAATAATGAACAATAAAATCACAGTTAAGATGAGAGAGCGTTCGACCAGAGTTAAAACGTTTCCATTGATAACCCAGGAGTAAATACTCCACGGAATAAAAGAGATTATTATGTTAAACATGGCGCATCCTCCTTTTTATATTTGATAGAAAACTTACCGCAAGTGCTTCGTTTTTTAGTTTCCGTATGAATATAAAAAACGCCACCCGGTTCACACTCTGTATCCTGTTTAATGGTCAACTGATAGGTATCTCCCGGATAAACTGCTTCAATGAACTTTACTTTTTTCAGCGCAACAGATGCGATATTTTTCGTCCTACCTTGCGTGGCTAAAGCCAGAACCATCTCAATCAATAGTGAACCAGGACATACGGCGCGGGAGGGGAAATGTTCCTCAAAAAGCGGGTGATGCGCATTAAAGGAAAAAGTACAAGAATCTCCGGTTACGGAGGAAATTTTACATAAATCGCCTAGTAATGGAAGAGCGACTTTCTGAGAACACGAGCCAAGGAAGCAGACCTTACTGACCATGATGATTGCCTGCGCAATAACGGCCTTTCCATTGTCATATGTGCTAGCCTTACAATGAATACGGTAGGCCTCATTAATGCGTTCAATATGTCCTTCAACGCATAACCGATCGCTATCAAAATGGGTGGTAGAGAAAAACTGTTCAACCATAACAGGGAGATAGCGATAAGTGAGATCTGAGTTTTTAGCCACCATGGTGGCAAATCGAACTGAAAACTGATGCAAGGCTTCGAGTAACAAGCCTTGTTTCAAATAGTTATGGGCTAACTCCCAGTGAGAAATATCGATTTGCCCGCAAGCACGCATCGGTGCGGTTAAGGTGATACTCTGGCATATACCCAAGAAATTTGGCTCGGTGTGATGCTTTATAGCCATAATTGGGGGACCTTTTTATATTTTTCTCTTAAATACTTTGATGATAAACTGAAGGAATGAGAGCTAAACCGCGCTTGATAGTGCGCGAGAAGTATCAGCCGACAAACGAAAAAAGCCAACAATCCCAGCTCAGGAGCAGCCCGATGTTTGCTCATGATGCTTGCAATTAGAAAATCGACATTGGGTTGCAATCCCGTATTGTCCGAAATAGATCGCACAAGCGAACTGAAAGGGCACACAAGCACCTGAAAGCGTGAAAAAAAGAAATCAACCCGGATATCCCGTTGCATAATCGGATGACCAAACCCTGGCCAGGATTTGTCTTTGCAATAATGCGTTACCACCCCCTCAAGATTCCCGGCTTCAATCTCATGGAGGACACTAGAAAGTCGCATGATAGCACATTTGCAAGCTCCCATATGCGCGGAGCCAGTAGCACAAAACCCACCGATGAGTGCAGAAATGACGTCGCTCTTGGTACTGATAATAAATCTTACCATGGTGGTTGTGGGTGTCACAGTACCAAACCCGCCCAGCAGTAGAAACATGCACCTGCAAAGCACATCAATATCCCAGTCGGAAGAAGCTTCCTTGCTAGTTAATACTAACCAAAAAGCAAGCTCCAAGGTATTGCAATTTTCGATCGCCGGCAAATCGGAAAACTGTTGGGAAGAGCACGCCAACGCAATAATCCATGGCATCAGCAAGATAATTTTAAGACAATCACCGTCGCTTACGGGAGCCATGACCTTACCCTGAGCCGCCGAAACCTCAACTTGCGATAATAACATCATAAATCGCTGCTTTAAACCCAAAGATGGCAATACATTGATCAGTTGATGCATCGCCTGCAGTTTGGCTGTAGGATCCGTCTTTTGCAGTTCGGCGTTAGTATTCTGAATCAGCAGATCCATCTGTTCTTCATTAAGAAGGTTGCCAATCAGTGCAAACCATGCGTTCTGCAAATAACGGTTTTCATCGGCAATATCAATCAAATTACATCCACGAATAAACAATGCGTTATTATCTAAATCATAATTATCAATAACATCATCTGACATGCTTCACTCCTGCTGCTCCGGTGATACGCTATAAAGCCTGATGTTGACATTTATCGTATGCGAATTCCCTGATAAAATTTCATTACGCAAATTATCAAGTTGCATTACAGGACTCCCTTGCGTCATAAACTAGCAGGCATTTCCCTCTGGATGAGAAAAGCAAATCGCTATATTCGACGATGGTAACATTAATACGTCCGCGCTTTTTCATATAGGCTTCATAAATATCCGGCAAATGATAGATTTCCTCAGTTAGTTCGGACAAATCAAGGTCGTGAAATACTTCGCAGCAGATTTTAATATCCATAATTTCTTGTCTATCCGCGGATAAAGACAATACAATTTGAACAATTACATCGGGCAACCGTCGATTAATAATTTTGAATATTTTTTCATGGCTAATCAAATTCCCCATGAAATTAAAATCAATAGCATTGCGTTTAATATCTTCAAAATAGAGGTCACCATTTTCAACGGATAATGTGCCCATATCGCCCACGGAATATCTGATAAGTTTGCGCGAGGTATCGGGATCCAGTGATGTCACTAGCAGCCCTCTCTTATCTTCATATTCAAAGAAGAAATCATCGCTGAAGAGCTGGTACCGATTAAGCCGCCCTTCGGCGGACATACCAATGAAACCGCACTCCGACAAACCATATAAACCAATTATCCGCAGATCGGCGCCTAGCATCTCGCGCAGATAGTTTTCATGCACGCTCAGCATCGATTCACCGGTAAAGATCACTTTTTTAATTGCCAGTGGAACCCCAAGGTTGAGCATAGCTTCAACGAACTGAACGATGGTGCTGGGCACACCAAACAGTACCGAGAGCCGTATTTCAGCCAGAAACTCGAAATGATTCTTCAGCAGCAGAGCAATATCGCCAACCGGCACAACATGTGCACGGCAATTTTTTAAAATTTCACACGCCAAGTAGTGTAAAGATGAAAACAGATTAATCGTAAACAGGTTGCCAACGACATCCCCTGGGGAAAAAACCTGCCGCGCGCGCAGGTTACGAATTAAATTGCGCTCTGATGAGCTGATCCCTTCCTTACAGAATTTTAAACGAACGTTGGCCATTTTCATCGCCCCAGTGATGCCGCTTGTAGCACTAATCAGCATCGGTAAGTGTTCACCCGCAGAGTCCACTTGAGTCAAAGAACCACTATCACCAGTGGTCGAATAAACGCGTGTACTTATCCTAACCAAATCGCGGAAAGCAATGTAATCGAGTGCATGGCAGCCAGTTATTGCCGTTATACGTGGTTGCATTTTTGCATACATTTCAGCACAGAAATAATCCATGATAACTCAGACCTTTTTAATGAAAATTGCACAACCCAGAGCTGCTAGACCTTCTCCACATGCCACTGTCCAGCTCATCTCACTAAGATCGCAGCCATATAAAAAATCGGTGATACCGGCTAATGTAAATTTTTCTTCTGTGAACATAGCTGCCACACCGCATTCACGACGTGATTGGTTAAAAACACCCAGTGCTGTTTCTTCTGCATCAGCTAGGGGTTCATGGATGATAATACGACCGCCGCGATCTAAAACACGGCACAACTCCTGTAATCCTTTTTTAGGTTCAGCCCAGTGATGAATTACGGAACGGGCATAAATCATTGAAAAGGAGTTATCGGGAAACGGTAAATTGCTGACGCTGTCTTCAATAATGTTGAATGCATGCTGGTATTTTAACTCCGTACATTTTTTAACACAAAACTGAACCATACGGGGATCAATATCAAACCCGTAAAAGGAATAGTCTGTGAGTTTTTGGAAGCGGTAAAGCTTGAAAAGCATGTAGCCAGTTCCCATGCCAATATCGAGAATTTTTTTCTTCGCAGAAGTAACACCAGATGCTTCTTCCAGAATTCTTTCTATCAAATACGCATTCCACGATGATGTACCTTCAGTAGCATACCTTTCATAGTGCTCAGGGGTGATATTTACCAGTAAATCATTCATCACATATTTCTCTAAATGAAGCTAGTTATGGCATTGCCATAAACTCGTTAAAAACTAACTGGGTATAGAAACGGTTACGTCCTCATATAAGAAGTCATCTAAAATAATTGATTGCAAACATGCATCCAGCAAAACAACGGTTATCACAGATTGACAAAGATAATAGCAGTTACAAATAAATGTCATCCCTTTAAACGTAAATATATTCCCAACGTACCGAAAAACACATCGCGTCCTATCATGTTCAACTAAAAAATAATCATTTATATCAAAAGTGCACGCCGAGATGGCGCATAATGCCTTATACAAGCTCTCCATGCAGCTAAATATTGTGGTGCATAACCGATTATCCAGCACCTGCCCTGCTGGAAAGTCCGCGCATTTTTCACAGTAATCTAGCATAAATGGTCTCGGTAGTTTTTTTTTCTCAATAAATTCGATATCAACCCCGACAGACCGAATCCGCGGATCGTTATTAACCAACATAATACTTTTACTCCGTCCATGGCTCACAGAACTGTGTGACATCTTTACATCTGGCAAAATCCGTTTAAATATATCGATAAAAAGTACCTTCGCCATTTCACGTTGCAATATCATTCTCGATGTACGTTTCGTCGATACAGGCAAATAACGATGAAGCCTATCAATAGCCAAAAAATAGGTATAAAAAGAATGGCTCACAATGCACAGATAATTGTTTGCACGGCGATTAACATACACTCTGCTCATACTATGAGCTTTATCTACACGGTACATTTTATTTTCCCTGTATTTGTCGTGACAATTTTTCTGATATTTACTTTAAATGCATACTGATACCATTTATCAGTTAATAGTTTAGTAACGACTTTAACCTGCTCACTATTTGCCGACATATCAAGGTTGAGATAAAGATCGCCGTTCTGTGCTTTTGAAAAGTAATGTCTTAAACATCCGGCATACTTAATAATGTCATTTGAAATCAGTTGAACTGGGATAAACTTACCATTGTGTTTAAATTCATTAACGGCTCTAGCTATCCAGTAATAGCATTCGGATTCATCTTTAACAAACAGGTCGCCGGAATCAAACCATTCATCACGCGGCTTTAATTGCAAGGAACTATCAACATAACCATCACACGCGAAAGGCGTTTTATAAAACATACGGCGCACTGAATCAGAAGCATCCGCCTGATCAATGGGGCGCAAATCAATTTTTATACCACTCACCAAAGCCTTACCCGGCGCTACAATGCCATATTTACTGGTTCTTTCAATATCGTGTAGCGAACAGATCTTATTATGAAACAAGCGCGGTCCGGATTCGGTCTGACCGAAGTTATTCCATAACGTCGTACATGATGAGAGGATACCCGATGCTTGTACGGTGAGCAAACGGTCGGATGCATTCAAGATATTTTGCACATGGATTCGGCTTTTGGTAAAAATGTCGCTTACTGCCAGCATCCAGTCACCGATTAAAGGCAAGTTGGTAATGCTATAGTGCGAAACGAGTTCACCAATATTACTTATTTGAAATTTTTCAAATACCAGTTTGCTATCCGATAAGAAGGCACATAGCATAGTAGAGAGACCATACATATACTGCACCGGGAAATAACACAATGAGCAATCTTCATTACTTAGTCCAAGAGATTGGCTCACCGCGAGGGCATTCTCAATCAGAATATTTTCATGATATTGAATCAACTTGGGTTTACTGGTTGTTCCGGAGGTACAAAAATAGAAATGCGCGCACGGATATGCTGTAAAATCAGCCAGATTTTCGTTCACAGTTGAAAGACAATGATCAAACGCGATATTAATCCGGTGACTGATGATACTAATATTCCTGACTTCATGGCTCATTACAACAGCCGCAATGCAATCGGCATCAACTAGCATATCAACAATGTCTAAATCATGAATACTGACGATCCAAGCTTTCAATTTTAGCACAGACGCAACAAAATAGCTGATCAGACCTTCGAAATTATTTCTAATCACAAAAACAAACAGCTTATTTTGCTCCTCTTGCGGGCGATCACGAAAATATCTAACTACGGTATCTGCACACCCTTTTGTCATCATGCTGACATCCTCTGCCGAATAATGACTGTGATGATAAATCACTTGCCAGTTTCTTTCTAATAAGGAATATATTGTTAACATGAGGTGTCCCTTACAAATATTGTGGATTCCCTAAAACCAAGCTGCTTGCGCCACCACCCATACCAAATGAGTTTTTCAATGCGTATTTAAGCGGTCGGTACTGATGCTCCCTCACAAGCGCAATGCCAGCAGGCAATTGAGGATCGATTTCATCACAATTCAAAATTTTAGGCAAAACATTGTTCCGAAAAGAAACCAGTACACACAAAATTTCCATCGCACCGGCAGCAGCAATCAGATGCCCGTGCCAAGATTTTGTCGCCACAATCGCTGGGTTGTGCGCGCCAAAAACCATTCTGATTGCACTGGCTTCGTGCTGATCATTTTGTACTGTCGATGTCCCATGTGTATTCACAAAATCAATAGCGGTACAGTCAATACCCGCATGTTCGATGGCTCGTTCCATCGACAGTTGCATTTCGAGATCATCTTTATGCGGCGCTACAATATGCTGTGCACAAAGTGCACCGCCGTAACCCAATAAATAGGCCAACGGCTCATGCTGCCGCGCCAGTACGTTAGATAATTTTTCAATAACGAACAAACCTGCACCCTCCGCTAAAACAAATCCGCTGCGATGCCGGTCAAAAGGCCGCGAACGCCGTGGTCCACAGTAGTTTTGATCAGTTGATATCACTCCCATTTCTTCTAATCGCGCAAGATTCAGCGGGGTGACTTTCGCAGAAACACCGCCGCAAATCACCGCTTTAACTTCACCATTGCGGATGGCTCGCATCGCGAGGCCGATACTTTGCGTTGATGCAGAACAAAGGCCTAGAAGGGCAAAGCTGAGTCCCGCAAACGGGATAATTTCATGTATCGTTTTTAGAACCGCAGTTGTATCGAGATCAAAAAACTCATTAATTTTAAAATGTTCTAGCGCGACATCGATCAAGCATTGCTTATCCGCGTCGGCGGGAACCTTGTCCGCAAAACTGATAGACTTTTCAATATCGATTGCCGATTCATCAATCCCTACAATACAGCCAATATCTTCTGCTGGATAATATTCCTGCAAATGCAGTCGTTCATGCAGTCTCTTTGTTGCTAAGTCCGCATAAAAAAGCTCGCCGTTTCTGAAGGATTTTTTTTTAGGCCAGCGTAGCAACTCATTACCTTCTATAGGAATCCCAGCTTCATGAGTTTGAAAATACTGGTGATCAAATTTTTTAATCTTCCGTATACCACTTTTCTCATGCATAAAGCAGGCGTGAATTTCATCCAAATGGCTGCCTAATGGCGTAACAGCCCCATATGCACTAATACATAATGTATCTGCATCAAAATGGGTATTCATTGTAAAGCTCCCCTTAGTGTTTAATTATCCAAATATTTCCGATACCATAATTGATAGCCGCACCAGTCAGCATAACTCGGGCCCCCGAGGGAATCGCAGGATCATTAAGACAGCATAAAATATCCAGTATGTTATTGAGTTTTCCAGTGTACCCAGTTTTAGATTTATAGTTAACAACCGGTATCCCTGGAAAAAATTTCTCTAGCGCTGAATATTCAGCTATTTGTTGCATACGAATACCGTTGTTATAACTAACAATAACATCAGGTTCCCCCTGTTGCGTCCGTTGTTTACTCAACAGGCTTTCCCAGTCCCGTTCTCCAAAACTGACTTTAGGGCAATAACGAATAGTCACAGAGATTAATTCAGCTAGCGCATCGCAACTGTTATTGTCTAAAGACATCACTGCCGCCCCCCAACTCGGGATAATACCAGAAATATCTTTATCACTTTGTCGAATTTCACCGAATTTTTTAAAGACAGTCAGACTATCGAAGCTCAGCATATTTGCTGCACTAACAACCATCGCTCGCTCTTTTGCAATTATATTAGCGATGTCAGCATAAGCCAATTTCAATGCAACTAGGCCACTTAATGATGCAGCACGTAACGGCATCCCTTCCTCATGATCAAGTAACAATTTTGAGATGTGATACAACACATTTGTTGGCAACAATCGTAACGTATTCAGAGGATTATTTATCTCCTTATACTGCTGGATATGCTTCCAGACGGAACCATCGTCCTTATATTTACGGCAAATTTCAAAAAGCAAATCAAAGCTGCGGTCTTCACTATCGCATGCAGTATATAGAAAGGCTTTTGCATGCTCCGTCAGGCAATCTTTACTTTGAAAATCTATCAGCGCATTGATTACCATTTTTGACATATCATTTAGCACTGAGCGGTCTTCTCTGCTGACCAGCTTCTTGTCTATCATAGACGGTGTCGAAAAGTGGTAATAGTCCATATCACAAGGATTAATGTCATCCGCAGTGCTGAGCAGCTGGCTCAGCGCTGCACTATTAGGCGCGAATTGCTGATACACACCATAGTTTTTTATATAGACCCTTTCCGTCATGCTAGTTGCGCTTTAAAACTGATATACGCTGGTTGATATAATTCAGCGTGAAATAGGAGTAGAGTTCTTTAAACTGGATTTTCTTATCAATCGATTCATATTCTTTTAACCCCAGCAGGTCATTGATTTTAGCAACACCTTCGCTAGTCCACTCTTTGGTATCAAATGAGTAAAATGCTTCTGTAGTGGCCCATTTATTTACCGGCCAAAGGCTTTCAGGGCTAACATCAACCTTGAAGTGCTTTTTTAACTCGAAGACAAAATCAATATAATCAATCGAAGTCATTCCGTAATCAGAGAATAGCGACTTGTGCGGATCAAGCTCTTCTGACTCATCAAGATACATGACATCTTTAAAAATCTGGCTAATTGTTGTAATATACATTAGATAATCCCCTCACCATTCCCGATCGTTAATGAAACGCCTGTAGTAATAATTTTACCGTTAATAAATGCATTGACAGCACTCGCAACATCTTCGGCAGCCAACATTTTCCTCATTGGGATGGTTTTTTCTATGCTAGCAATACTTCTTCCTTCTTTTGCACAATAGTCCTGAAGCATCTTTGTCTTGATATAACCAGGGCTTACGCACAGCGTTCTGATATTGAATCGGCCCATTTCCAGTGCAATGCCGGAGAGATATCTTTCCATAGCTGCCTTTGTCGAGCCATATAAAGAGTTACCCACTCTGATTTTTTTTGCGGCCACCGAACTGATAAATACCAGCTTGGTCTCATTTTCTTTATACTGCTTCATCGTTTTGACTACCATATTGAAAATCAGCACGGCTGACAGATAGTTAAGACGAGTGATGGCGTTAATATTTTCGGGTTCCAGCTCATCGCACAAACATGCCGGGTTATAACCAGCACAGTAGATAGCTATCTCAATTCTAACATTTTCTAAGGCAGCACAAAACTGCACGACGTCTTGCTCAGATGTCAAATCCAAGCGAACTGGCAAGACAGCACTTTGGTACCGATGCTTCATATCACTAACGGCGGTTTCATTACTGAACCATGTAAAAACTACGAAATAACCACCATTAATTAGTGAATCTATGACATTCCGCGCTATCTCAGCAGTCCCTGCGACTACCAGCGCCAACGATTTTTCATTATATGCAGGATTATTTACGATATCGACAAAACTATGACTCATGCCTCCCCCTTATATTTAAACATGCTATAAATTTTCCAGCACAGAATCACCCTTGATAAAACATAATCCCAATGAAACTATATAGACGAGGATATCTGCTTACTTTCGCAGTACCACCTAAATTAATTAAAAGCAACTGCTTTTAATTAAAAAATTACCAGTACCTAAAGGCCAAAATTGTCATGATCCTCCCGAGTATATTGCAGCCCCGAATAAAGCTGCAAATCTGGATCAAACAGCTGGCTATGCCCGCTCTTCAACCAAGTTTGGTCATAACTAAAAGAAAAAGTCTCTTTGCCTCTGCCAGATGCAGCATAAAGCTGCCCCATGCGACATGGGACTTCCATGCCAGCCTAATGCGCCCAGACTTCTATCGCTTTTTGTTTTGACACTTGCATTAATCTCTCTTGGGCACGCAGCGTTTCGTGTGCAGCAGGACAGAATCCTGCAAACTGCGTCCCAGCGGATCGTTCCCTTCTAACAACAATAAATCTTTTCCAACCGTAAACAAGCATTATCGTTATCATTGACGGGGGTATTTTCATTGTTGTTTTGTAAATGACTCTCTTTCATAGTTCCTTCTTTTGAGAAAGTAATACGTTATTAAAATCGGTTCCTTTTGGAGCTTGCATGATAAAAACCTCAAGGCCTTGTCTATAGGCACGCGCAGCGAGGTTAAAACCTGCTTTACGACCCGCATCATCGCCGTCCATTGCAATGGTGAGACGCCCTTTTATAAGGGGGTAAATTCACACGCATCATGCCACTGGTTGAAAGAGACGCCCATAAATTAACGGGCTCTGATAACAACCCAGACAAAAGAGCCAGACCGGTTTCAATGCCCTCACAAATGACCAGATGTTTTGGATTACCTTGACTTAAATGCACAGCACCCCCCGTTACAGATCCCAACATAGCTTTGGCTGGTGATTGATCTGTTTTACAGCCATTGTCTTTTAAAAAGGTTCTATAAATGGCGAAAGAGCCAGCGCCCTTAACAAAAGCAACCAACGCGGGCAGTGTAACCCCAGAGGGGTGTGGACATTTGTCGTAAAAGCGTAAATCAGGAGGCAAATCACATGTAATACCCCGCATACGTAAATAGGTTTCTGCTAAAGTGTTTTTAATAGGTTGGCTTTGTTGCCAAATTGCTTTTGCTCTCTCTGCTTTCTGTTTTACTCGTTTGAAATCAGCACAAAACTGTTTGGATAAAGAAGGAGCGTGATCATAAGCTTTATCAAAAAAGGCTTGTTTTCCAAGCAAGCCAATTCTAATAAGCGCTTGTATGATCTCTCTAAAAGAGCAGCCAGCATAACAAGTGAGTAAAAGACGCCCATCATTTCCATTAGAAATAGATAAACTAGGCAGCCTATCATCATGAGCGGGGCAACGGGCGGTTCCATAACGCCCATGCCAAGTACCACGCAAGGCACGTGTGATACCTTGCGCATTCTTAAAAGAACACATCATTGTAAATCCTATAACATTGCGTCACAGGACGGATTGTGCTATCTCTAGGTTGATGAGTTTGAGAAAGCCTTGTCCGTCCTTACGTGACAAGGTTTTTTTTATGCCGCGTCACTTTGACGTTACTGTTTTGCTTGCTCGATGACATTCAAAAGATCTGATTGTAACCAACGGGACAAAAAACCAAATTTTAAAGGTTTTGGGAGAGAGCCATTGGTTACATGACGGCGGAAAGTTGAGACACTCATATGAAGAAATTTTGCACTTTCACGGTCTGTTAAAAGAATAGCATTTTCTGTCATACTAAAATCCTTTCACTATAAAAAAATGGTAACAAATCATAACTATTTATTAAGCACATTTTGGTTTATTTTTGAAGGTATTTTATTTATAGAAAACAATATTTTATCATATAATTTCTGATGTGATAATTTATGACTCTTATTGAGAAAGAATGAGAGAGAAGAGAGAGAAAGTTATCCACAGATCATGGGGTTATTCACCCCATATCTTAAGATTGACCCGTGACATAAGCCGCCCATTTCTCCATATAGACACGGCGCTGTTCTAGATAGTCAGTACGACGATAGGCACGCTCTACTTGTCCTCCTACTGTATGACTTAGAATGGTTTCAGCGACCTCATAGGGGGCATCGGTTGTTTCAGCGAGCCAATCGCGTAAACTAGAGCGAAAACCATGCGGGCATGCTTCAATTTTATTTTTTCTCATATACCAAGCCATCATCGTATGTGAAAGAGGACCGCGACCGGTAGGAGAAAAAAGAAAATCACTTTTAGAAATACAACGAGCTTGTTCAATAATTTTCAGCGCTTCTTTTGATAAGGGGACGCGAAATTCTGTTGTAGTATCACGCTTTCCTTTCATATTTTCAGCAGGAATTGTCCAGACATCATCTTCAATTTGACCTTCACGAATATGACGCAAAGGAAAAGTACGAACTCCTGTCAAAATAAGCAAACGCAAAGCCAGTTGTGTTAGGATTGTTGTTTGGCAAAGTGTTTTATAAAAGGCAGGGACCTCTTTCCAATCCATTGCGGGCATGTTTTGCGTTTTATGACGTTGTTTGCCTAAGAGAGCACGTGCTTTTTCTGTTGCTTGTAAATCAACATCCAATCCTAGTGCAGCCGCATGTTTGAGACATATATTAAGACGATTAAGAGCTCTATTAGCTGTTCCAGCTTTTGTATGCCAGATAGGAGCAAGAGTATTGCGTATCTCAGTTTGGGTAATTTCTGAAACGGGTAAACAGCCTAATTTGGGGAGAATATGAAGACGTAATGGTAAAAACCAATGTCCGTCTTTTCCATCCCCTTTTAATTCAGCTTTACGACTTTCAAAAGCATCCACGGCAATATCTTTTAAATAATGGAGATTGCTTATTGCTTCACGCTTTTGTTTATTGCGTTCTTTAATAGGGTCACGACCCTCATGCAAAACAGAACGCCATTGATTTGCCAATTCACGCGCTTTTTTTAAAGAAACGTTTCGCAATGCCCCCAAGCCCATTTCACGACGGCGCCCATGAATGGTATAACGGTAAATCCATTGAGCACCTCCATCTTTACGCTTGTGAAGTAACAAGCCGGCACCATCGTTATATTTGCCAGCCCCTAATGTTGCAACAGATCTTGCATTAAGACGGTTCATAAGAGCCATTTTAAGTCCTTTCTTATACAAATTTTATCCACACATTCATCCCACTTGTTATGTGCAAACGAGTGGTTTTGATTGATTCAATATAAACAGATTTGAAATAAGAGAATCTTACGTTATTCGGGTCTTTAACTCAATATGAATAACGCTAGATTATCATTATAAATCAATAGCTTGTCACCAGCTGACAAGCTTGCGAAACAAACCTTCTGTCGACAAATCTGATGCGTTACTTTCTTTCTCTAAATGCTCTTCATCATGCATCATTCTGCCATCCATGACGTGCTCTCATAAGTTTCTCTACCACTATAAGCTGGTCTCTTCTGTTTTTGCATCGGCTGTTCATACCCCACACACATTAACCCAAAGGCATCCGCACCATGACTGGACCAATCATGCTCAGCGCCTAAACCAATATTACGCTTCTCATCCCATTTCTCATGATACCAATTCAGTGCTTTGCGCCCTGCTACGGTCGTCTCTTCATTGAACCAAACTGAAGGTAAAATACGCCGCACCGCCTCTATACGCATCTTAACCGCCCCTGCTCCCTGATTGGGAACAACCTGTGTTTCAAAGCCCGCATCATTTAAAGCACTTTCAAAACTCACATTGTGCACACGGTCTCTGGTCGCACCGTCATGAGGCAAAACCATCAATGCCTTCTCATAACCGTTTTGACGCAACCAACCGATATGCTCTGATAACGGTTGTCCCTGTGCTTCGTAATAATCAAGCACTCTGATCTCTCTACCAACAAATTGCGCTATCCATATCGCTGTGGCATCTGCCTTGGCGCCTGTCCCCCCAATGTCCCAAAAGGCGCGTATCTGCATTAAAGGATCACGCGCAACGCGCCCTATCCGCCCCTCCTGCTCGGCTGCCAACATTTCCTTTTGATAATAAGCGCCTTGAACCGCTGTAAGATAAGCCCCTTCCCAGATATGCTTATAGGTCTCTGGACGATTTCTCAGATCATCCAATCGCGCTTCATTCAAGATCTTGGGAAACTTCGGGTTGTCTGACCAGTTGATCTCTACACGCTTAATGGCTTCATTGTCTGAAAAGCGAAACCGCTTCTCAACGGGGGCATTCTCTCGCAACGGGTTCCATGTCACCCATAACTCTGCTCGCCACCCCTCGCCTTCTTCACGCAAAGTCGGTATAAGCGTCTGCCAAGCCGTCTCTGTCACGGGCTCTGCCTCATCAACCCAACAAAGCAAGATACGCCCCATCGATTTAATGCTCGCAATATTACGGTCCAGACCAGAAAACTGAAAGGCTACGCGACCATCTATCGACTTAATCGACGATTCCCCAACCTTGTAATAGTCCTTTTAAAAGTCGTGCGCTTCAATGGCGCGCTTAATCTCCTCCAATGAACTTTCTGCCAAAGAATTCTGAAACTGACGTGCACAAAGAATGGTCCCCGATATCCCCTGCATACCAAATTGATAGCCTTTTAAAGCCGCCATCAATGCAAATGATCTTGTCTTTCCAGACCCTCGTCCACCCCAAGCCGCCCGTACCAAAGCGTCCCCTGCAAAAATAGGAATGAGTTTTGGTACAATATTAATCTGTCGTGTTGTCATTGACCAAAGGCGCGATTTCTACACGCGTTATCACCTTAATGGCTCCCCCATCTTCACCTGTTACCTGTAAAGGCAACACCTTACCAAGCAATGCTAAATAAGCAGCGGGGCATTCCATAGCCTGTTTTTCCAAATAAGAAATCAAACCATCCTTGCCAATTTTATTCCCAGCATTCTCAGCAGCCTTAACCACTGCTTCTTTTAAAATGCGCGTCATCTTATTCGGAACGCCTTTGACACGCCCTTGACCTGCCTTTGGGGGTATACGCTTTTTAATGGGTTGTGGAGCCTGCTGTGTATTTTCTGATGTCATAAAATACGCCCTCCAGATAATAAAAAACCCCGCATTTGCGGGGATTCCAAACTGCACTGCCTCTCGTCTAGACACAATACGCCTAAGTACAGTAAGGTCATTAAATACGATTTGCTACAATTTGTCAATAAGAAAACGATACATATTGATGCAATTGTAGAATCAATATAAATCCGATGTGAAATTTTCTCCTAAATAAAGAAAAAAGATGTTTTTAGTAATATTACTAGTTTGGTATTTTGATATCATTAGCTTATGGACTGCTTTTATAATAGCAATTATTGCTATTGCTTGTTACGAATATAGTCATTTACAAGAAAAGAATGAACTTAGGACGTTAAAAAATGATTCAGAATATCAAATTGGGTGGTTAAAAGATGTAATTTCTGCTTCAGAAGCTGAAATTGAAAAACTAAAAGATGAAATTAAGGAGGCAAAAAATACAATTAACTATTTAAGATATACAATATTTTTTTCAGAAGAAAAATATGAAGAAGATTAGAATCTGATTGCCAGTAAACCTAACGATCAAAGTACTTCTGAAGCGCATTAAGAGCTATACGTAATGAAGGTACAAGATATGATAATGTTTGATCTTCTATAACGAGGCACTGTAGCGCTGCATAAAGGTTATATTGTCTATAGAGGCATTGGGCTTCTTTTAGTGCCTCTTGCATGTTTATAAACTGCTCTGTTGCAAATGCTACCCACTTGTCTCTTGCTTTATCATCAGAAGATGATGGCATTTCGTCATAAATTGCATTAGGCAAGCCTTTTGCGCAAAGATAATTATTCCTTATCTGTAGATATTGCTGGGCGGCATCATATTGCTCTTGAGTAATCACGCCTTGTAAACAAAGACGCCCGATATAAGACCCAGAAAGTGGATTTTTTGCCTCCTGTAGCGTTAAACCGAAGCGCTTTGCACGCATTTCTATTGCCAATTTATCAACGGCTTCACGCGGTGTTTTGCAACGTGATATACGTCCGTTTGGTTCTCTTACCTGCCCTGCTATTTTAGGGCGTCCCCTCTTTTTATTTCTTTTCATAACACCGCTTTTTATTTAAAAAGGAACACTATCATTCATAACGGTATGAGACGTATCAAGAGGCTTGTGAAAGCTTCTGTCATAAGGTGATGACTGCTCTTGATTATCATCATTTTTGCCATCTAAAAGCTTTAACTCGCCTTTGTACTGAGGCAATATGACTTCTGTTACATAGCGATCAACACCGTTTTTATCTTGCCATTTACGAGTTTGTAGTCGCCCCTCGATATAAACTTTGCTGCCTTTTGACAAGATATTGATTTGTAATGATAATTTAGCGTTATTCATATTGAATGAGAGTCCCGAATAACGTAAGATTCTCTCATTTCAAATCTGTTTATCTTGAATCAATTAAAACCACTCATTTGCACATAACAAGTGGGATGAGTGTGTGGATCAAATTTGTATAAGAAAGGATTAAAAAATGGCTCTTATGAACCGTCTTAATGCAAGATCTGTCGCAACATTGGGGGCTGGCAAATATAATGATGGTGCCGGCTTGCTTCTCCATAAGCGTAAAGATGGAGGTGCTCAATGGATTTATCGTTATACCCTTCACGGGCGTCGTCGTGAAATGGGATTGGGTGCTTTGAGAGATGTCTCTTTAAAACAAGCCCGTGAATTGGCAACTGGGTGGCGCTCTGTTTTACGTGAGGGGCGTGACCCCATTAAAGAACGCAATAAACAAAAGCGTGAGGCAATAAGCAATCTCCATTA